>JANQIJ010000161.1 GCA_028282185.1 Rhodospirillales bacterium | reverse complement strand
GCGCAGCGGGGGACGACCCGGTGCCGGACAGGTCGGCGGACCGCCGCGTCGGCTGACCTGACGGCTGATCTGGCGGGCGTTTCTATGCCTGCGGGCGTGGGCCCGATGCGTCGCCGTTGGCGCGGCTGCGTTCCTTGATCGCCTGTTCGATCTTGCGGCGGAAGCCGTCGTCCTCTTCGGTCAAGGCCAAGAAATCGGCCTTGGCGAGCGTCAGCAGCCGGCAATGGCTGAGGCAGCGCACGCCGGCCACCCGGGGCGCGTCCTGATAAAGCGCCATTTCACCGAAGAACTGCCCGGCGTCCAGATCGGCCGGTTCGCCGCCGAGGTCGACCCGAACCCGGCCGGACAGAATAAAGTACATGGCGTCGCCCGGGTCGCCGCGGGAAAACACCACGGCGCCCGCCGGCATCCGCCGGGCCTGCAACAGGCGGGTGATCTTCTCCAATTCCATCGGGCCCAGGTGGGAGAAAGCGGGTACGTTCGAGACCATGCCGAAGGAGACGACGAAGTCGCGCTGGTGAATGTCGCGGGAAAACGCGGAGGCGACGATGCCGATGGGGATCGCGAACATGCCCAGCCCGAAGATCATCATCGCCCCGCCGAGTACCTTGCCCAAGGGAGTGACCGGAACGACGTCCCCGTAACCGACGGTTGTCAAGGTCGTCAGGCCCCACCACATGGCGTCCGGAATACTGCCGAATTTTTCCGGCTGGACCCGGTGTTCGAGGTGATAGATCAGGGTCGAGCAGAAGATCAGCAGGCCCAGCATGACGATCAGGGCGCCGCCCAGGGCGTGGCGCTCGTTGACCAGGACGCGCAGCAGGGCGTTCAGCCCCGGCGAATAGCGGGCCAGCTTCAGCAAGCGCAACAGGCGGAACAGCCGCAGCACGCGCAGATCGATGGTTGGGAACAGCAACGACAGGTAGAACGGCGCGATCGCCATCAGGTCGATCAGCAGAAAAGGTCCCATGGCGAACCGCAGGCGCCCGACCACGGCGCCATGACGGGCGACCGGCGGATGTTCCACCGCGACCCATAGACGGGCCAGGTATTCAACGGTGAACACCGCGACGGAGGCGATTTCGAACCAGCGAAACGCCTCGCCATAGGCGGCGGTCAGGGACGGCACGGTCTCCAGCACGACCGAAGCCGTGGTGGCGACGATCAGCACGACCATGACCGCGTCGAACAGGCGCGCGCCCCGGTGCTCCGGACGGCTGGCCTCGATCACGTCGTAAACCTGACGCCTGATCCCGTTGATCATCCCTGTCGGTCCATCTCGATCCGTACCGCCCGGCGGGCGGCGGTGCGCCGAATGCGTTTCGGCGACCCGCGCCCATCTGACAAGCCTTCGTCGTTCTCCCGCGCGGACGCCGCGTCGCAGCGGTCAGCCAGTCTAGGTCGACGGCGGAGGGCGCGCGTTGACGCTCATCAAGCGGCGCCAGGGGGTCCAGGGGGCGGTGTCCGGGGGCACCGTTTGCGCGGCCCGGGCCAAGCGGCGGCATTTGCCCGTTGGCTCCAGCAGTGTTCGAAGGACTGATTTTGTCGGGCTCCGGAATTGTTCTACCGTCGCCGACGCTGCGGACATCCAGGCGGCCATTCGATCAGTCTGCTTTAATAATGAAAGTCAGAATCATTTGCATTTAATATTGCAAATGATTAGCATTTGCGATAAATCGGTTCTGACTGGTTCGCCATTGCCTGGCCGATTCATAGGCCGCCGAAACGGCGAAAGCCCAATCCAATAACTGATTAAAGCGAGGCCATGGACAACTGAGACCGAGACCATACCAAAAAAACAACTGGCATTCCGGAACGAATGCCGGCCGATCAACGACAACATAAGAACGAGGAAGGTTTAACCCATGAAACCCGACGGGATTCTTGGCAGGGGCGCGCTGGTCGTCGGCGCGATGCAAGCGGCGGCTGCGCAATCGGCGCCGACGCCGGAACAACTGATCCGGAACAACTGATGCGGATGATCGAGGCGCAGCGGCGCCAGTTGGACGACCTCAAGGCGGTCTTCAAGCGGTCGCGGATCGAGGCCGAGGCGGCCAGGTCCTTGATCCTGGACAAGGTCCAGGTCGGCGGCGCCGTGACCGTCGGCGTCATGGAGAACTTCGCCGTCACCCTGGAATACCTCAACGGCGAGGACTACGACACCGGCGAAGGCGGCACCGGCAACCACAGCCATACCGCCACCGTCGAACTGGCCGCAGAGTTCTAGGCAGGGAGGGGATTGGAGCAAGACATGATGAGAAACCTGAAAGCAATTGCCTTCGGCTTGGGTCTGGTCCTCGCCGGCGGCGTGACGGCGCCGGCGCAGGCCGCCCAGGCGGGCGATGTCGTCAAGGCCTACGCGGATATTGCCCATGCCATGTACGAGGACTCGCTGATTACCGCGAAGACCCTGAGAAGCACCGTGGCCTCGTTGATCGCCAAACCGACTCGGGTCAACTTGATCCGCGCCCGGGCCGCCTGGTTGGCCGCCCGCGTGCCCTATCAACAGACCGAGGGGTATCGCTTCGGCAATGCCCTGGTCGATGATTGGGAAGGCAAGGTCAACGCCTGGCCCCTGGACGAGGGCCTGATCGACTACGTCGCCGCGTCCTACGGCGATGCGTCGGACGACAACCCGTATTTCACCGCCAACGTCATCGCCAACAAGTCGCTCAAGCTGGGCGGCCGGATGGTCGACGTCTCGGTCATTACCCCGGCGTTGCTTGCCGAGACCCTGCACGAGATCGACGAGGTCGAGGCAAACGTGGCGACCGGCTATCACGCCGTCGAATTTCTGCTCTGGGGCCAGGACCTGAACGGCACGGGCCAGGGCGCGGGCAACCGGCCGCATACGGACTTCGATCCGAGGGCCTGCACCGGCGGCAATTGCGAGCGTCGCGCCCAATACCTGCGCGCCGTCACGGACCTGCTGATCAGCGACCTTAAGGACATCGTTGCCGCTTGGGCGCCCGGTGGCGAAGCGCGCACCGCGGCCACCGTCGCCGGCATCGTCAAGGGGCTGGGCAGCCTGTCCTATGGCGAATTGGCCGGTGAGCGGACGAAGCTGGGCCTGATGCTTCACGATCCGGAGGAAGAACACGACTGCTTCGCCGACAACACCCACAATTCCCATTACTACAACCAGGTCGGCATGGTGGCGATCTATCAGGGTCGCTACGCCCGAATCGACGGCAGTTTGGTTGAGGGCCCCGGCCTGAAGGATCTGGTCATGGCCAAGGCGCCCGACGTGGCGAACAAGGTCGAACGCGCCATGGCCCAGACCACCGCCCGCATGCAGATCATGAAGGACCTGGCCGACCAACGGGTCATGTCCTACGACCAGATGCTCGGCGAGGGCAACACCGTCGGCAATAACATCCTCCAAGATGTTGTCGACGGCCTGGTCGTCCAGGCCAAGGCACTGGAAATGGCCATGGTGCCGCTCGGCCTCAGCGGTATCGACTTCGAAGGTTCCGACAGTCTCGACGCACCTGAGAAAGTCGGCAATTAGGCCCCATCGGTGCCTAACTACCGGGGAAGGGGGAATTTGCTGTCGCCCCCTTCCCCGTTTTTTTTCTTAGGTCGAAAAAACACCGCAAAAGGCGATCAGCGATGACATCTTCGACGCATCTTCGACGGTTCCAGGCATTCGCCATCTTGGCGCTATTCATGCTTCCTGTTCCCGCCGCCGCCGACGCGTTGCAACCGGCAAGCGACTTTTCCAGACCGGAGCCGGGCGAGGCCTATCCCGGCGGCCAGACGACATCGACCAAAGGCGCCAATCGCAACGCCTTTTCCCATCCCTCGGCCAACCTGAAATTCGAGGACGAGCTGACCTTCAAGGTCGGCAATGGTTTTTTTAAGCGGTTGTGGGTGTCGGCCCCGGCCTCGACGCAATCGGCGGACGGATTGGGTCCCCTGTTCAACGCCCGGTCCTGCCAACGCTGTCACCTGAAGGACGGGCGCGGCCATCCACCCGCGGCCAACTGGCCCGACGACAATGCGGTGTCCATGTTCCTGCGTCTCAGCGTGCCGCCGCGCAGCGACGCAGAGAAGAAGCGCCTCGCCGAAGGCCGCGTCCTGGTCGTTCCCGAGCCGACCTACGGCGGTCAGTTGCAGGACTTCGCCATCCAAGGCATCGATCCGGAAGGCCGCATGCATATCACTTACGAGGCCGTGCCCGTGACACTTGGCGACGGCACGGTGGTCGAGCTTCGCAAGCCGGCCTACCGGGTGACCGACGCGGCCTATGGCCCGCTTGACCCGGACGTCATGCTGTCTCCCCGTGTGGCGCCGCAGATGATCGGTCTGGGTTTGCTTGAGATGATACCCGAGACCGACATCCGCGCCGCCGCCGATCCGGACGACGCGGACGGCGACGGCGTTTCGGGCCGCGCCCAACTGACCTGGGATACGGAAAAAGACATCCCGGCCCTCGGCCGGTTCGGCTGGAAGGCCGGCAACCCGACGGTGCGCCAGCAATCCGCCGGCGCCTTCGCTGGCGATATCGGGATTTCCAACCCCGTCGCCCGCGAGCCCTGGGGCGAATGCACGGCAAACCAGGCCGCCTGCCGCGCCGCGCCCCACGGCGGATCGCCGAAAGACGACGGCTTGGAAGCCTCCGCGGAAGTTCTCGCGCTGGTGACGTTCTATTCCGAAACCCTGGCCGTACCCAGGCGGCGCAATGCCGATGATCCACAGGTCCTGGCCGGCAAGGAGCTGTTCTACGACAGCGGATGCATCGCCTGCCACCGGCCCAAGTTTGTGACCGGCACTGACCCGAAACGGCCGCATCTGTCGAAACAGCTGATTTGGCCCTACACGGACCTTCTGCTGCACGATATGGGCGAAGGCCTCGCCGACAACCGGCCGGAAGGCCGGGCCTCGGGGCGCGAATGGCGGACGCCGCCGCTCTGGGGCATCGGCCTGACGAAAACCGTCAACGGTCATACCAACTTCCTGCATGACGGGCGCGCCCGCAACTTGTTGGAGGCAATTCTTTGGCACGGGGGCGAGGCCGAGGCGGTGAAGGAAAAGGTGCGTATGATGGCGACCCGGGAGCGGGAGGCCCTGCTTGCCTTCCTGAACTCCCTATGAGACCGTTGGCGATCGCGTTGGCCCTGGCGGCTTTCCTGCCGGGCGGGCTGGGCGCGGCGGCGTCGACTGCCGATTATGCGGCGATCAACCGGGCTGTCACGGCGGACCACATTCGCCCGGCCTATGACCGGGCGGCGCGCGCCGGACTGGCCCTTCGCGTCGCGCTGCGCGAGCTCTGCGACCGGCCAGAGGGGCCGGGTCTGGAACGGGCGCGTTCGGCGTTTCACCGCGCCGTCGACGCCTGGCAGGGGGCCGCCCATTTGCGTTTCGGTCCGGCCGACGCGTTGTCGGCCCATGCCCGGCTGAACTTCTGGCCCGACAAACGGGGCCGGGTCGGCAAGCATCTCCGGCGCCTGATGG
>JANQIJ010000133.1 GCA_028282185.1 Rhodospirillales bacterium | reverse complement strand
TTCGGGCATAGGTCGGAGGTTCGCGGATAAGCGCCGATCTACCCCCTGTTTTGAGCCGTTTCCACGGAAGCCGCGGCGGTGGTTCGTCCCTAATTCTTGTGACCGGACCTAGCGTTGGTCGATCTCGTTACGAGTACCTTATTGTTTCACTCGGATACGGTCAATCAGACGACGGCATTTTATTCGTCGTCACGGTCTTTTGATCATTCTTTTGATCATTGCCCCCTCCGAAAGCGCTAGGCCACCCGGTCCCGGGGTTCATTGCCGGCAAAGAACGCATCCAAATTGTCAAGCGCCCTGAACCCCATGGCATCCCGCGTTTCCTTGGTGGCGCTGCCGATATGGGGCAACAGAAAGACGTTGTCCAATTCCCTGTACTCCGGATGGATGTCGAGCGGTTCGCCGTTGAAGACGTCAAGCCCGGCGGCAGCCACCTTGCCGGACTTGAGGGCGGCGATCAAGGCGGCGTCGTCGATCGTGCCGCCCCGGCCGGTGTTCACGACGATCGCGCCATCCGGCAGGTTGGCGATCCGCTGTTCGTTCAACAGCCCCTTGGTTTCGAGCGTCGCCGGGCAATGGATCGACAGCACGTCGGAGACCTTCAGCAGGTCGTCAACGGTCGAATGGAACGTGGCGCCCGCCTCCGGTTCGGGGTCCAGCCGAGAGCGGTTGAAATAATGGATTTCCATGTCGAACCCGCGGGCGCGTTTGGCCGCGACGCGCCCGACCCGGCCCATGCCGATGACCCCGAACCGCTTGCCCGTCACCTGCGTGCCGACCATGAAGGCCGGGCTCCAATCCTTCCATTGCTGCGCGCGCACCAGTCGCTCGCCCTCGGACGCCCGGCGCGCGGCACCCAGCATCAGCAACATGGCGATTTCGGCCGTCGCGTCAGAGAGAACATCCGGAGTGTTGGTGACCGTGATTCCCTTGACCTTCGCCGCCGCGACATCGACATGGTCGTAGCCGACGGAGAAGTTGGCAATGATCTTGACTTTGTCGGGCAACCGCCCGATCACGTCGGCCGAGAAATGCTCGGTGTGACACGGCAGGATCGCGTCGGCCTTGCCGGACAGCGCGATCAGTTCTTCGGAAGCATAGAGCTTGTCCGAAGGATTCAGGATTGGCTCATAGTCGCGTTCAAGCCGGGCTTCGACCGCGTCGGGCAGCTTTCGCGTGACCAGGACAACGGCCCGTTCACCTGCAGGCATAAAGCAATCTCCCGAGTCTCTTGTCGTTCACGTCAGGCATTGAATATACAATTATGACCGCGATCAGATTATGTCCCCATGGCGACAGTTCAAGGCCCGGCGCCGTTCATAAAGACCCGGCCTCACAATCGCCAGGCCTGTTTGGCCGCGAAAGCGAAATCCTGAAGCATCGTCTGGTGGTGATGGTCCGACCTATAAATGATACCTATGTCTATCGACCCCAAGTCCGGCAATTCCCTTGTGATCGGCGCGTCGAACGCCACGGCCGTTTCCTGATCGACGATCGCCAGGCCAAAGCCGTGCCGGACCAACGAGGCGGCCTGATAATAATTCTCCACGGAAACCCGGGATTTCAGGAAAATCTCCAAATCGGCGAGGCTTCGATCGACGAACGACCCCACCGGCCCGCTGTCGGATATGCTGATCAGGTCGTGATCGCCAAGGTTGCGAAGCGCGTTGACCGTCTGCCCCTCACTGATCAGGGCAAGGCCGCACTGGCCGATGATTTCACGGGTCGTGTCCGCCAAGTCGGGCGGCGCGAACAACAGGGCCATATCCACTTCCCGGCGCGTGATTGCCTCGGCGGCGCCTTGATAGGTTATTGAATTAGCGCGCACCTTTACCCCTGGATGGTTTTGCAGAAAGGACCGCAGGGTGTTTGGCAGCAGACGAAAGCTGAGCGCCGGAACGACCCCAAGAGTGATCTCGGCCTCTGTCCGGCCCTTGAGATTCCTGGCCAGTCGACCGATCCGCTGCAGCGTCGCGGTGAGTTCCGCCGTGTGCTGTGCAAGGGCGACCGCTTCAGGGGTCGGCTGCAACCGGCCGCGTAACCGCCGAAAAAGGGCGTAGCCCAGTTGCCCTTCCAAATGCTTGATGCTCAAGCTAACCGATGGTTGGGACACGTTCAGCGACCTGGCCGCGGCGCTTATTGAGCCTTCCGCCATCACTCGGTCGAAAATTTCGATCTGCCGCGCGTTCACGATCCTGGATCAAGCCACCAACAATGCAGAACCATCACCATTCCATAAGTTTAAACTATGGAATATGCCTTGATAAGTATTTTCCTTTTATCCGAAAGTTTCGCAGCATGCCGGCCCATCGGAATGTCGGGAGATCGGATATGGAGCGCGGAAAGGTGATTGTCATCGGCGCGGGCGCCGTCGGCGGGGCGACGGCCTTGGCCTTGGCCGAGAGGGGCTATCGCGTCGATGTCGTAGACGCGGCGGCGCAGGTCGCTTCGGGCGCGTCCCATGCCAACGGCGCGCAGTTGAGTTACAGCTATACCGACGCCATGGCGTCTCCGGCTTTGTTGAAAAAGATCCCGGCATTGCTGGCCATGGCGGATCCCGCGTTTCGTTACCACCCGCGACTCGACCGCGATCACCTGCGCTGGGGGCTGTCCTTCTTGAACAACTGCGATCAAGCCGTCGCCGATCGCACGACCCTGAACGTCTTGCGCCTGGCGCTGCAATCGCGGGAAACCATGCACGACTGGATCGCCCGCCACGGCATCGACTTCCGACATCGCGCGGCCGGAAAGCTCCACCTTTATGCCACCGAGGCCGAGCTGACGGCGGCGGCCGGACAGGTCGCCCTCAAGAACCGGCTGGACATCGGCCAAGAGGTTCTGACCCGGGACCAGGCCATTCGGCTGGAGCCTGCCTTGCGGCACTATAGGGCGCCGTTCGCCGGCGCCGTGTATTCACCGTTGGACGAGGTCGGCGATCCAGCCGCCTTCACCAGGGGTGCGGTCCAGCGGGCCGTGGCGTTGGGCGGCGGCGCCCTGCATCTCAATACCCGCGTCCAGGAGTTCTTGTTTCACAAGGACGATGTGATCGGCGTTCGCACCGACAAGGGAGATCTGCTGGCCGACACCCTGATCGTCGCCGCGGGCTGGCAAACGCCCCGCCTCGTCGGAGAGATCGACCAGCCCCCCTTGATCGCGCCGATGACCGGATACAGCTTCACCTATGACGCAACGGAATTCAGTCCCGACATCAGCTTGACCGACGTCTCGGCGAAAACCGTTCTCTGTCGCTTGGGCGACCAGGTCCGAATGGCGGGGATCGCGGATTTGGGCCTGGTCAC
>JANQIJ010000062.1 GCA_028282185.1 Rhodospirillales bacterium | reverse complement strand
AACAGAAACGCAAACCGCGCCCGGCGAAGGCCAGGAAGCGCAAGCCCCCCGCCAAGGCGCCGCCATCGCGGCCTGTTCCTCCAGGCGCCGCCGCGCCCGCGGCCCCCGCCCCGCCCGGCCCACAGGCCGAGCTGACCGCCGCCCGGGTCGCCCTGGCATCGGGCGAATGGGCGGCTGCCTTAAGCGCCGGTCGGCGCGCCTTGATGGCACAACCGGACGATCCGGAAATCCTGAACGCGACCGGCGTCGCGGCGTTCCATTTGGGTGATCCGTCGGAGGCCCAGAGCCTCTTCGAAACGGCCCTGGCCTTCGATTCGGGGCACGCGGAAGCGCGCAACAACCTGGGCAATCTGCTCCGCGAAACGGGCCGGCTGGATGACGCGGAGGCGGCCTATCGGGCGGTCTTGGCCCGCCATCCCCAGCATGTCGATGCCGGTTTCAACCTGGGCGTCCTGTTCGAAGTCGCCGGCCGATTCGCCGATGCTGAACAGGCGTTCAACAAGGTTCTCGCGCTGGCCCCGGACCATGCGGACGCCCGCTTCCACGTCGGCAACATCATGAAAGCGCTGAACCGGCTGGACGAAGCGGTCGCCGCCTATGACGCGGTGCTCAGGACCCGGCCTGGCCATGCCGACGCGGCGACCAACAAGGGCGCGGTGCTGCAGGAATTGGGCAAGCCGGTGGAAGCCTTGGCCGCCTACGGCCAGGCGCTGGAGATCGCGCCCCGGCATCCCGCGGCTCGCTACAACCGGGCGACGCTCTATCAGGAAACGGGCCGCCCCGAAGCGGCGTTGGCGGAGTACGACATTCTGCTGGCGACGCATCCCGACCACGCCGGCGCCCAGGTCAACAAGGCCTATGCGCTCCGCGAAATGGGCCGGTTGGACGACGCCCTGGCGGCGTCCCGGGCGGCCATCGCGCTGGCCCCCGATTACGACAAGGCGCAGGTCAATCTGGCGGATCTGTATCTTGAAATGGGCGACGCGGACAAGGCCGCATCGCATGCCGCCGACTATCTGAGGGATCATCCGGGGAACACGGCGATGCTGGCCTTCCAGGCGATCGCCCTGAACGAAATCGGCGATACCGCCCGGCGGGACCGATTGCTCGATTACGATCGGTTGCTCCGGCCCCAGAAGATCGATCCGCCCGCCGGGTATGACACCATCGCGGTCTTCAATCGGGACCTCGCCCGGCATTTGCGGAGCCACCCGTCCCTGATCTTTTCGCCGGCCAGCCACGCGACCCGCCACGGCCGCCATTCCGGAGAACTATTGGTCGAACCGAAGGGCCCGGTTGCCGCCCTGGAAACGACGATCCATGCCGCCGTCGATGATTATCTGGCGACTCTGTCGCCGGAGGCGGAAACCGCTTTCCTTGCCCGCCGTGGACCGAAGACCCGGCTGTCCGTCTGGGGCGTGGTCATGGAAGACCAAGGCCACCAACTGCCGCATATCCACCCGGCGGCCTGGCTTTCCGGTGTCTACTATCCGGAGATTCCGGAATTGGTGCGGGCCGACGACCCGGATCATCAAGGCTGGATCGAGTTTGGCCGCGCACCCGGCGATTTCCATGCCAAGGCCCCGGCCAAGGTCACCCTGATCCGGCCGGCAGAGGGCCTGATGATCCTGTTTCCCAGTTACCTGTACCACCGCACCGTGCCGTTCCACGCGCCGGTCGAGCGCCTGTCATTCGCCTTCGACCTGCTGGCCGGGGATTGATTTGGAACGCCATACGGACGATTTTGCCATAATGGACGATTTTGAATGTACCGCGCGCGGCGTGATACTCTGCCGCTGGGCGAGACATCATCTAAGGAGTGGATCAAGCCATGTCATTTCGGATCGGAATGTTGATTTTCCCGGACATCATGCAGCTGGACATGACCGGACCGCATGAAGTCTTCACCAAGCTTCCGGACACCGAGGTCATGCTGATCTGGAAGACCTTGGACCCGGTGACCGCCGCCGGCGGCATGCGCATTTTGCCCGATGTGACTTACGACACCTGCCCCGACCTGGATCTCATCTGCATTCCCGGCGGCGGCGGCATGAACCCGCTGATGAACGATCCCGAAACACTCGATTTCGTCCGCGATCAGGCGGCCAAGGTTCGCTATGTGACCTCGGTCTGCACCGGCTCTCTGGTCCTTGGCGCGGCGGGCCTGTTGCGGGGCAAGCGCTCGGCCTGTCATTGGATGTCGCGCGACATGCTGAGCGAGTTCGGCGCCGTCCCCGATCCCGCCCGCGTGGTGATCGACGGCAATTACATATCCGGCGGCGGCGTCACCGCGGGGATCGATTTCGGCCTGACCGTCGCCGCGGAAGTTTTCGGTGAAGACGTCGCCAAGTCGGTGCAATTGGGTATTGAATACAATCCCAAACCACCGTTCGACGCGGGCACACCGGAAACCGCCGGCCCATCGGTCGAACAAGCCGCACGGGACGCCGCCAAGGACCGCCAGGCGGCCCGCTTGGACGCCGTGAAACAGGCGGCGGCCAATTTGTAAACCGGGGCGTGCCCTATGCGGGGCCTGATACACCCACCGGCCATTTCTCCGTCCCTGCCCGTTCACCAAGGCACTGATCACACCGTTTGCAAGCGCCCGGTGTGGATTTGAGATGGATGAATTTCGCACGATGCTGGATGCTAGCACACGGAAATCGCCGATTTTTTTTGCGGTATTGAATATTTTTGCACATTGATGTGCGAATTTTTCGAATTGTCGATCAAAATTTCTCACATCAGACTGATCAGTTACCAGGATACAGTCGATTGCGGCATGAGGGGGACCCATGGAACTGGTCATCGCATTGGGCATGAACGGCATCGTTTGGGGCTTGATCATCGCCCTGATCGCCCTGGGCCTGTCGATCATCTTCGGCCTTCTCGACATCATCAACATCGCACATGGCGATTTCTTCATGGTCGGCACGGTGCTTGCCTGGTTCGTGCTCGAGACCACGGGGAACTACTGGCTGGCCTTCTTCATCGTGCCGGTCATCGGCTTCGCCATGGGGGCGTTGATCGAATACACGGTGATCCAGCCGATCAAGAACGCGGCGGCGCTGTCCATCGTCGCAACCTTCGGCCTGTCGATCATCCTGCAGGAAAGCGTGCGCGGCACCTTCGGCGCCGCCCCGACCCGCTTGGTGCCTCCCATCGAAACCACGGTGCCCCTGTTCGGCTTGGAATACGAGGTCTACCGTCTGTTCGCGGCCCTGGTGTCGATCGCCGCCATCGTCGTCTTTTTCGGCTTTCTCCATCGCACCAAGATGGGCACCTGGATGCGGGCCGTGCGCTTTGATCCGGAAACGGCGACGGCCATGGGCATTCCGGCCCGGCGCGTCTACATCGTCACCTTCGCCATTGGCTTCGCCATGGCGGCGCTCGGCGGCGTGGTCGCGGCGCCGATCACCACGGTCGATTTCCAGGCCGGCGTGGATATCCTGCCGTTCTGCTTCATGGCGGTAATCATCGGCGGCTTGGGCAACCTGGAAGGCACCGTCGCCGCGGCGGTCATGCTGGCCTTTTTCGAGGGCATCATGGCGAGCTTCTTCGACCCGACCATCGCCCGCATCGGCTCGCTTTGCCTGATGAGCATCGTCCTGCTGATCCGCCCGCACGGCATTTTCGCGGGGGCCACCCGATGACCCCGGCCAAGGTTCACCGTCTGGGTTATGTTCTCTTCGCGCTCTTCACCCTGACGGCGCCCTGGGTCCTGCCCCTGTTCGTCGACGGTTTCTGGGTCGACATCTATTCGGAAATGCTGATCTGGTCGTTGCTGGCGGCCAGCGTCAATTTGCTGTTCGGCTACGTCGGCCTGCTGTCCTTCGGACAGGCGTTGTTCTTCGGCATGGGCATGTACGGCGTCGCCATCGGGGTCGCCAAGATCGGCCTCGGCTTCTGGCCCGCTTTCGGTTTCGGCATTTTCCTGGCGACCGGCATGGCCCTGGTCGCCGGCATCTTCGCCGTGCGTCTGACCTGGCACTACTTCGCCATCATCACCGTCGTCTTCTCGCTGATCTTCTACTTCACGGCCCTGTCCTGGAAGCCGCTGACCGGCGGCGACGACGGGCTGTCCTTCTCCATGCCGCCCATGTTCACCTTCGGCGAAGACAATGAAATCTCGCTGACCGACCCGACGGTCCAATACTACTTCATCGTCACCTGCGTCGGCCTTTGTTACGCATTGATGGCCCTGGTCCTGCGCAGCCCCCTGGGCCGGGCCCTGGTCACGGTCAAGGAAAACGACATGCGCGCGTCGCTGATCGGCCTGAACGTCTACCTGATCCGGTTGACCGCCTTCGTCTGCGCCGGGTTCCTGGCCGGGGTCGCGGGATCGCTGTTCGCCTTCTTCGGCCGCTACGCCTCGGCCAGCTACATGTTCTACCACGTTTCCGGCGAGGCCGTGGTCTGGGCCATCATCGGCGGCGTCGGCACGCTGTTGGGTCCGGTCGTCGGGGCGACGCTCTTGATCACGCTGCGCGAGGAACTGTCCCATGCCTGGGAGCACTATCTGATCCTGGTCGGCGTCATCGTCATCCTGGTCGTGGTCTTCGCGCCCAAGGGCCTGGGCGGGCTTTGGCTGGCCCTGGTCAACCGGCTGTTCGGCGGCACCAAGGCGCCGCCGGCCCGGGCGGAAGACGCGCCGCGGGCAACCCCGAAAGCCGGCCCCGGGGAAGAAAAACCATGAGCGGACAACCGATCCTGGAAATCGACGGCATCGAGAAGCACTTCGGCGGCCTGGCGGCGCTCGGCGGGGTTTATGCCAACGTGGAAAGCGGCAAGCTGACCGCCATCATCGGGCCCAACGGCGCCGGCAAGACCACGCTGTTCAACGTGATCACCGGTCTCCTGCCGCCCAGCGCGGGCCGCGTCCGCTTCCTGGGCGAGGACATCACCGACCGGCCCGTGCATGAGATCAGCCGCCGGGGCCTGGCCCGCACGTTGCAGATCAAAAGCGTGTTCAACGGCATGACCGTGCGCGAGAACCTGTGGATCGCGGCCCAGTCCCGCGACGGTGTGTTCAAGCCGTTCCAGCGCGCCAGCCAGTCCAAGCGCGCCAACCGGGTGGCCGACGATCTTTGCGAGGAACTGGGGCTCGGCCCGCTGGCCGATCAGCAGGCGGCGAACCTGTCCTACGGCGACATCGCGCTGCTGGAAATCGGCCTGGCCCTGGCGACGGAACCGAAACTGCTGTTGCTGGACGAGCCCATCTGCGGCATGGGGCCGGCGGAAACGGAACAGACCGTGGCGAAGATCCGCGAGTTGTCCCAGCGCATCGACATCGTCATCATCGAGCACGATATCGAGGTCGTCTTCGACGTCTCGGACGAGATCATCGTCATGAACCTGGGCAAGGTCCTGGCCCGGGGCACGCCCGACGAGATCAAGAGCGACGCGGACGTTCGCACCGCCTACCTGGGGGACGACGACGATGCTTGAGTTGAACGCCGTTCATGCCCATTACGGCAAGGTTCATGTCCTGCAGGGAACCTCGCTGAAGGTCGCCGACGGCGAGGCCGTGGGCCTGTTGGGGCGCAACGGCGTCGGCAAGACCACGACCCTCAAGTCCATCATGGGCCTGGTGCCGGCGACGGGGGGCAACGTCGTTTTCGACGGAACGATGCTGACGCAGATCCCGCCGCACAAGATCCCCGGCACGGGAATCGGCTACGTGCCCCAAGGGCGCGGCATCTTCCCGACCCTGTCGGTCCGCGAAAACCTGGAGATCGGTCTGCCCAAGGCGGCGGCCGAGGAAACCCTCGCGCATGTCTTCGAGCGGTTCCCCCGCTTGAAGGAACGGCTCCGCCAGGCCGGCGGCACGCTGTCCGGCGGCGAACAGCAGATGCTCGCCATCGCCCGCTGCCTGGTGCTGAAGCCCAGGCTCTTGATCCTGGACGAGCCCACCGAGGGCATCATGCCCATCTTGGTGCAGGACATCCGCCGCGAGATCGCGGCGGTCAACGGCGCCGGGGTCTCGCTCCTGCTGGTCGAGCAGAACATCAAGACCGCCCTCAAACTCTGCTCCAGGATTTACATCATGGAGAAAGGCGCCGTGGTCCACGAGGCCCGGGCCGAGGATCTGAAAAACGACCGGGAGACCCTGCACCGATACCTCGGCGTGACCGTCTGACAACCGCCGCCAAAGGCGGAAGAAACCAAGCCCATCCCACCAACCTCAAGCTGGAGAGACGAACATGACGAAGGACGCAAAGACCACCAAGCGGCAGACGGCGGGCCCGAAGACCGCCGAGCGGGGACAAACGCGCCGGTCGTTCCTGCAAACCGCCCTGGCCGGCGGCGCGGCCGCCACGACGGCCTATCTCGGCATCACCCATGACGCGTTTTCCAAGGAATCCGGACCCATCGTCATCGGCCATCAATGCGAGTTGACCGGCGGGTTCTCGTCCTGGGGCTATTGGCATGACAAATGCGCCAAGGCGGCGGTCAAGCTGATCAACGAGGGCGGCGGCATCGCCGGACGGAAACTGGAGATGGCCGTCGAGGACACGGAATCCAATCCGGCCGCGGGCGCACGCAAGCTGCGCTCGCTAATCCAGCGGCGCAAGGCCTCGTTCATCGTCGGCTCGGTCCATTCCGGCATCATGCTGGCCTCCATCCCCATCGCCACGGAACTGAAGATCCCCTATTTCTCCGCCGGCGAGGCCACGGAAGCCACGGGATCGAAGGGCACGCGCTACAGCTTCCGCACGGGAAGCGACACCTATGCCCTGGCCGCCGCGGGCGTGCCCTGGGCCATGGAGAACCTGGGCAAGAACTGGACCATGATCTTCCCGGACTACGCCTGGGGCCACAGTCACCACGAAGAGCACCGCAAACTGATCGAAGCCGCCGGCGGCAAGGTCAACGACCCCATCGCCGTGCCGCTCGGAACCAAGGACCTGGTGCCCTACCTGGCGCGCATCCCGGAAGAGACGGAAGTCCTGTTCTCGGTCTTCTTCGGCGCCCTTTCGGTCGCATTCTACACGCAACAGAAATCCATGCGCCTGGACGAGAAAATGAAAATGTATTCGGTCTCCGGAACCATCGAGGCCATCGACCCGCGCGACATCGGCGGCGCCACCGAGGGCGTCTACTTCCTGGAAAACTTCCCCCGTCCCCTGGAGTTCAAGAACGACGAATATCACAAACAGTTCAATGAACTGATGGAGATCGACCACGTCTACGCCAAGGAGAAGGGCTCCAACAGGGTCATGGCCAAGAGCCATGCCTGGCAGTCTTACGAGAACTTCTTCGCCCTCAAGGCCGCCATCGAGGCCTCGGGCTGGCAACGCAAGAAGGACACGCCGGGCGTGATCGAGGCCCTGGAAGGTCTGGAGATGGAGAACTCCCTGGCCCATCCCCAGGGCGCCAAGGTGCTGCGCGCCGAGGACCACAGCGGCATGATCGATTGCTACATGAGCCGCGTCGAGGATTCCAAGTTCGTCCTGAAGAAACGGATTCCCCGGGCCGAATTGGAAGCCAAGCTCCCTCCCAGGTACGATTTCCGTACCTACAAACTGTAGACCAGATCGGGGCCGGCCGCCCCGAACACGGCCGGTCCCATCCCCCTTATCGGAGTGACATGAGGTCATGAGCCAGAAAATCACCGTTGCCGCCGCCCATCTGGCGCCGGTCTACCTGGACGCCCGGGCGACCATCGACAAGACCTGCGCCTATATCGGGAAGGCAGCCGCCCAAGGCGCCCAGCTCGTCGCCTTCCCGGAATCCTTCGTTCCCGGATTCCCGCTCTGGCCGGCCCTGGCGGCGCCGATCCACAATCATGACTTCTTCGCCCGCTTCGCCGGCCAGTCGCTGCACATGCCGGGACCGGAAATCCTCAAGGTCTGCGCCGCCGCCCGTGATGCCGGGGTCATCGTTTCCCTCGGCATCAGCGAGGCCACGGACAACAGCGTCGGCTGCCTGTGGAACAGCAATCTCTTGATCGGCGACGACGGCGCGATTCTCAACCATCACCGCAAGCTGGTGCCGACATTTTACGAAAAATTGATCTGGGCCAACGGCGACGGCGCGGGCCTGGCCGTGACCGAGACCGGGATCGGCCGCATCGGCGCCCTGATCTGCGGCGAGAACACCAATCCCCTGGCGCGCTATTCCATGATCGCCCAGGGCGAGCAGATTCACGTTTCCAGTTATCCGCCCATCTGGCCGACCCATGACCCCGGCGCCAACGAACGCTATGACCTGACCTCGGCGATCCGGATCCGCGCCGGCGCCCATTCGTTCGAAGCCAAGGCGTTCAACGTGGTCGCCGCCGCCCGGCTCGACGAGACGGCCTTCGACGCCCTGGCCCCCTTGGGCGAGGACGCGCTCAGGGTCGTCCGCGATTCACCCAAGGGCGTGTCCATGATCCTGGGGCCCAGCGGCCTGCCCGTGGCGGAAACGCGCGGCGACGAAGACCAACTGCTCATCGAAACCATTGACCTGGACGACTGTATCGTGCCCAAACAGTTCCACGACGTGGTCGGCTATTATAACCGGTTCGACGTTTTCGGCCTGACGGTCAACCGCCAAAGCCTGGCGCCCGCCGAGTTCGCGGGGACCGAGGCGGGCGGCCGGGCGATGACCTTCGAAAACCTGGAAGCGAGCGTTCTGGAGGCCGACGCGCCAACCCATTGACCCAGCCGCGCCCGCGGGCCGGAGAACCGCCGGAGGATCAACCCGTGACCGATGCGAAGGACGCCGGCAAACCTCCCGCCCGCAGGGACCGGTTCCGTTTCGACTGGGACGACGTGTCGGTTTTTCTGGCCCTGGCCCGGCATCGCTCCCTGAGCCAGACGGCGCGGGTCCTATCGCTCACCCATTCCACCGTCGGCCGGCGCATCAAGGGACTGGAAGCGGCCCTCGGCACGAAGCTGTTCGAGCGCACGGCAAGCGGCTTTCTGCTGACCGACGGCGGCGAAGTGCTGCTGCGCGAGGCCGAGGGCATGGAAGCCCATGTGGCCGAGATCTCCGCGGCCTTCAGCGGCGAAGCGGCCGAAGTGGGCGGCACCATCCGGGTCGCCACCATGGAGGCCTTGGGCAGCCTGTTCCTGGCCCCGCGCTTCGTCGGGCTTTACGAAAAGAACCCCTCGGTTCGGGTCGAGTTGGTCACCGCGTCCCATTGGATCAACCTGTCGAAGCGCGAGGCCGACGTGTTGATCAGCTTTCCCCGGCCGCGCGGCCACCGCATCGCGTCGGAGAAGATCGGCGAGTTCTCGCTTTTCCTGTTCGCCTCGCCCGGCTACCTGGCGCGCTTCGGCGCCCCGGCCTCGGTGGCGGACCTGGCGGGCCACCGCTTCGTCGATTACATCGACGAACTGGTCGTGATCTCCGCCGTGCGCTGGCTGTCCGACGTGCTGCGCGACCAGGAGACGGTGTTTCGCTCGACCAGCCTGGTCGCCCAGTATCACGCCGCCGCCGCGGGCATGGGGATCGCCATGTTGCCGACCTTCGTCGCCTCGGCAGATCCGCGCCTGGTGCCGATCTTGACCTCGGAGATCAAGGTCAAACGGGATTTCTGGCTCAGCGTCCACGACGATCTCGCGCATATTCCCCGGGTCAGGACAGTTCTGGCCTTCCTCAAGGATCTGATTTCCGAAAACGCCGCGTTCCTGAACGGTGTCGATGGAAGCTAGGCACGGTGCCAAGCCGCAGACCGTCGCCTGGCCGATGCCAAACCGATCGGCGTTGGGGCCGGATGCTTGGCGCGATACGGGGACCCCCGCGGGCCGCCACCACGGGCCGTGGCGCAGAAATCCCCCTTCTTGAGACATCCAAATTGATCGCCTGACAGGCGGGTTTTCACGCCCAAAACGCCCGTCGCATTAATGTAACATAACTAATAGTTATACAAACTTGAGAATTTTAGGGATTTACGGGGAAACCGGGCGCGTTTCTAATAGATTTTCATTATGCCATACAAAAAATGTCCATAACAGGAGAGCATCCATGAGCCCGGCCAACACATCACAGTCCTGCATTGTTGTGCTTGACGAAACCCACGAAGCTTCACCCGAATCCGCGGATGCGCTCCGACAGATTGCCTCGCACGCAAAACGCGTGACGAAAGATGCCGTGGCCTCGGACCAATCGGTGGTGGTGATTATCCCCTCCGCCCGCAAGACGAACACGCCGCGCCAAGAGTTGAAGCCGGGGCCTCATCGGGACTTCGCCGCCGCCATGCGCGATGTCGAGCGCACCTGCTACGGCTGAGCCGGTTTCCGCGTCAGGTCCGTGAGGTTTCCGGGCCGATCGCTTCGAACGATTGATCCACCTTCAACCTACCCAAGCGAGGGCCGCTATGGATATTCACGAATATCAAGCGAAGGAACTGTTGGCGTCTTTCGGCGTATCGGTGCCGGTTGGTGGACTGGCATATAGCCCTGAGCAGGCGGCCTATCGCGCCCGTGAGATCGGCGGCGACAGTTGGGTATTGAAAGCCCAAATTCATTCGGGCGCGCGCGGCAAGGCCGGCGGCATTCATTTCTGCACCACGGAACAAGAGATCCAAGACGCCGCGGACGACCTGCTGGGCAAGACGCTGATCACTGAACAAACGGGGCCGCGCGGCAAGGGCGTTTACCGGCTTTACGTGGAAGAGAGCGTGCAGATCCGCGCGCAAATTTACGTCGGCTTCGTGCTCGACCGGCGAAGCGAGCGTATCATGGTCGTTGCCTCGGCCTCTGGCGGCATCGAAATCGAACAGATTTCCGCAGAACGTCCCGACAGCATCGTTCGACAAACCGTCGAACCGGCGGTCGGCATGCAGGAGTTCCAGGCGCGGGAAATCGCCTTTGCTCTGGGCCTTGATGCCGGCTTGGTCCGACAGGCCACGGCGACACTGCTGGGCTGCTACAGGGCGTTTCGCGAACTCGATGCGACGATGGTCGAAATCAATCCCCTGGTCGTGACCGCGGACAATCATCTTATCGCCCTGGACGCCAAGATGAGCTTCGACGACAACGCCTTGTTCCGGCGACCGGAGATATCCGAACTGCGCGACAAAAGTCAGGAAGATGCCCGGGAGACCTACGCCGCGGACCGGGGGCTGTCCTACGTCGGCCTCGACGGTGAAATCGGCTGCATCATCAACGGTGCCGGTCTCGCGATGGCGACGATGGACATGATCAAGATCCAAGGCGGTGAGCCGGCCAACTTTCTGGACATCGGCGGCGGCGCCTCGCCGGAACGTGTCGTCAAGGCCTTCAGAGCGGTCTTGGCCGACACTCGGGTCAAGACGGTGCTGGTAAACATCTTCGCAGGCATCAATCGCTGCGATTGGGTCGCGGAAGGTGTCGTCGAAGCGATTCGCGCGCTATCGCCGGACGTGCCCGTTGTCGTCCGCTTGGCCGGCACGAATGTCGAGAAAGGCCGATCCATTCTTGAGAACTGCGGGCTTCAGGTCGCCGTCGCCGACACACTGGCGGATGCCGCCGAAAAAGCGGTCGCCCTTTGGCGGGCCGAATGCTCGCAGGCCGAAACAAAGTAAAGCGGACAGGGGAGGACAGCCATCATGGCGGTTTTGCTAACCGGAGAGACGAAGGTGCTGGTCCAAGGGTCGACCG
>JANQIJ010000032.1 GCA_028282185.1 Rhodospirillales bacterium | reverse complement strand
CAGCGCCAGCGTGTTCGCGAATCCGTCTTCGACATTGACGACGCGGACCGTCAGGGAATGCGGCACGAAATCGGGTTCCACCGGTTTGTAGAACAGATTGTCCAATTCGTCGGAGTTGAGCGACCACGTCCGGTCGCCGTTGTTCTGGCCTCTCGACAGGCGGGCGCCGGCCAACAACCCTTCGACCTTGATGGAGATGCGTTCGCTGCCGTTCCGTTCCGGCAGCTTTTCGGCGATGGACAAGGGCACGCCGGGAGAATTGACGTTGGACTTGGCGGACTTCTTCTTGGCCGCCTTCGCGGGTTTGGCAGCCTTCGCCGCCGCCTTCGCCCCCTTGGGCGCGGCGGTTTTCGCCGGCTTACTGGCTGCCGTGGAGGAACGACCTGACATTCGTTGGCCTCAGCTAATGCGCGTAACGCGCCACCATCACCTCAAGGTATCCGGACGCGACAAACCGACGTTGTCCGCCGCGATTTCCGGCCCTTTGCCTCGGCCTATTGTTGTAAACAACTCGTTAATAAAAGGTTCAACTCGGGCAACGGAATGCGTCTAAACACGCCCCAAAACACTGAGAGAATAATCCGCGTGATTTCAGCAGTTTATATCGCGATATTGGCACACTGATTCAGCGTTCCAGTCACCGCCTCCGGCGGATTCGCCTCGCCGTCACGACACGCTCAGCCAAGCCGGCCGATTCAGGACCTGACCTCGGTCCCACCGGTGGACGGCGGCCGACGCCCGACTTTCCGTTTTGCCGTGCCCGCCGCGTTGAACTAATCTTTCATATCGGCACAAGGCCCCCCACCGAACGGCAAGAATGAGGAAAGACATGGCAGTCACGACACTGAAACAGCAAACGGACATGAGCGACGCCGAATGGGAAACCCGCTGCAATCTTGCGGCGCTGTATCGCATCCTGGACAAGCTGCGCATGACGGACCTCATCTACACCCATATGTCGGCTCGGGTGCCCGGCGAGCCGGGACACTTCCTGATTAACCGCTACGGGGAGTTCTTCAACGAGATCACGGCCTCCAGCCTGGTCAAGATGGACTATAACGGGAACGTCATTGGCGAAGCAGGCAATTTCAATGATGCCGGGTTCACGATCCACAGCGGTGTTCTGATGGCGCGGCCGGACGCCAACTGTGTGATGCATCTGCACACGCGCTCCAGTGTGGCGGTCTCGGCGCAAAAATGCGGATTGCGCCCGATCAGCCAGCAGTCACTGCTGGTACTGGGCAGCATCGGGTATCACGACTACGACGTCGCGGGCGGTAATCTCGACGAGCGCGAGGTTCTGGGCCGTGACTGCGCCAAGGCCGACTGCATCATCTTGCGCAACCACGGCCTGCTGACCATCGGCAAGTCAATTCAGGAAGCTTTCAAGAAGATGTACTTCCTCGAGACCGCCTGCCAAATCCAGACGGCGGCCGGCGAAGGAGAGTTGATCGAGGTGCCGGAACCGGTCCGCAGCAAGAGCATCGCACGCTACAAGGCGAAGTTCGACGACGGCACCTATGGCGACCTCGAATGGGAAGGCATCATTCGCACCCTGGATCGCGAAGGCGCCGACTACCGGAATTGATTGGTCCCCGGCCGGCACTTGCGCCGGCCGGGCCACCATCCCGAAAAAATCGAAACCACCATTGCAACCGGCATTTTGCCGCTTGACAGTGTAAGCCGTCCGTCACACTTTTTCGGGGTCCCTGGTGGAGTCACAAGCCATGAGCGATAGCGAGCCGCAACAACCCCGTGTCGAGATGGTCGACCCGCAGACCGCACGCCACTGGATCGACCGCGGCGACGCCGTTCTCGTCGACGTTCGGGAGCCGCATGAATACGCGATGGAGCATATTCAAGGGGCCACGCTGATCCCACTCTCGGCCTTCGATCCGAACAACATTCCGGACCACACGGATAAGCGATTATTGCTGATGTGTGCCAGCGGCGTCCGCTGCGGCGTCGCCTCGGAAATGCTGAAACGGGCGGGGTTCACCGAGATGTTCCGGCTCGCCGGCGGCATCATGGGTTGGAAAGCGGCAGGCGGCCCTGTCGTCCACGGGGACTAAGCCCGCCAACACGGTCAAACGGCGGTTTTCTGTGACAAAAAGACGCGTAACGCCAAAAATCGGCAGGGCCCGCCGGGGCTTTCAGTTGACTTCCCAAATCGGCGGCGCATGATGCGCGTCACCATTCACAATAGAGACTGATTTACCGGCGTCCCTCCTGCCCGGTCGCACAGCGGTCCCGTGGCGATCCCTTTGGACGGTGGTAGAAAGTATACGACGGCGTTGCATATCTACCTGCCCATCGCCGAAATGTCGGTCAACGTTTTCCTGCTGCTCGGAATGGGCGCAGGGGTCGGCATGCTGTCCGGGATATTCGGGGTCGGCGGTGGCTTCCTGATGACCCCGCTGCTGATCTTCATGGGCGTCCCGTCGCCCGTCGCGGTCGGCACCGAGGCCAACCAAATCGTCGCATCTTCGGTTTCCGGCGTGATGGCCCATTGGCGCCGCGGCAATGTCGACGTCAAGATGGGCCTCGTTCTGCTCATCGGCGGCCTGATCGGCTCGACCTTCGGCGTCTGGATTTTCAAGGAATTGCGGACCCTTGGCCAGATCGACCTCGTCATCAAGATCTGCTACGTCGTCTTCCTGGGAATCATCGGTTTCCTGATGCTCGTGGAGAGCATCCGCGCCATCAAGCGCAGCCAGTCCGCAACGGCGCCCCGCCGCAAACTGCATCAGCATAACTTCCTGCACGGCCTGCCGTTCAAGATGCGGTTCCGCCGGTCCAAGCTCTATATCAGTGCGCTGCTGCCGCTCGGCGTCGGCTTTCTCGTCGGTATCCTCGCGTCGATCATGGGTGTCGGCGGCGGCTTCGTCATGGTGCCGGCGATGATCTATCTGCTCGGCATGCCGACCGCGGTGGTGGTCGGAACGTCGCTGCTGCAGATCATCTTCGTCACCGCCAACGCCACCTTCTTCCAGGCCTAT
>JANQIJ010000016.1 GCA_028282185.1 Rhodospirillales bacterium | reverse complement strand
TACAGCGCCTGACGGTATTGCCGTTGTTTCTTGCGCACCTTTTTGACGTAGCGTCGGGTCGCCGGTATGACACGGGCGACCGGCCCCCGATTGACGGCGGAGCCGCCATTATAATGGGAAAGCGCCAGATCGACACGGCCGTCGTAGCGTTCGATCAGGCTGGCCAGGAAATGCAGGCCCATACGCACGTTGAGACGCGGTTCCCACAGGCGATCGGGATGAATCCCGTATTCGCCGCGCGCCGTCGCCGGCATGATCTGCATGATGCCGCGGGCACCCTTATGCGACAGGGCCCGCGGATCGAAATTGGATTCCACATGGGCGACGGCCAGGGCCAGGGCCGGCGACAGGCCCAGGCGGCGGGCTTCCATGACCACCAGGCGCTGGACCCGGCGTCGGCGTCGGTCCGCCCGACCCCGCGGCATGTCGGTTCGGGCCAAGGCGGCGGCGGGCGCCATGGCGGCGGCCAAAGCACCCGCGGCGGTCAGGCCGAGAAATCGTCTGCGGTCGATCATTTGCGTGTCTCCTTGGGTTGCACGTCGTCGGTCGACGGAGTCAATCGTTCAAGCGCCCGGCGCCATTTCGCGTTCAACGGGGCAACCACCAGGTTGGCGGCGGGCAATTGGGCGCGGGCGGCCAGCGCCTCGGCCAAGGGCAGGGCCGGGTCCAGCGCCAGCACGGCGCGTTGGCCTTGTTTTCGCTTGTTCGGCGACAGACGGGATAGGTCAAAGGGCCGCAGTTCCCGGTCGAGAAAGCGGCCCGCCCAATGGATCACCAGCAGGTCGTCGGGTCGGGCCGTTTCGGACGGCTTGCCGGGCCGCGCCGCCCTGGCCCGGGCCGGCACGTCGGCTTCCTTGGACGCAACAAGCCGCGCGGTCACCGGGCCGGTGGCGCTGGCCGCCCGGGCGACGGAACCGGCGCCGTCGGTCCCGCCGGCGCCCATGGACACCAGGGTCAAAACCATCAGTGAGAAGAACGCCATGGCCAAGGCCAGGGCGATTTCGGTCATCGCGTTGCCGTAATGGGTACCGTCCACGGGCGGGCTCCTGTTCCGGGGGAAGGTCGGATGCCACGACTATGCAAGGACTTGGCTGCTTTTCCGGGCAGGGGCGATGGCGGGGCGGTTCTACCGCCTCGGCGAACCGTGACGGGCGATTTTTCCATCCCAGGCCGAGCCATCGGACCTATCGCCGCGCAGATGTTATTGTATACAATCAAATGGCAAGCTGGAGGCCACGCCATGGAGATAACGGCCCTACACCCCCTGTTCGCCGGCAGCGTTACGGGGATCGATATCGCCCAACCCTTGGACGACGACGCGGTCGAAGCCCTGCGCCGCGCCATGGATCGATATGCCGTACTGGTATTCCGGGATCAACACCTGGACGACGCCCAGCAAATCCGGTTCTCGGAATACTTCGGCCCCCTGGAGACCAGTCGCAAGTTGCTGCGCAAGGACTATGTCCCACGCCTGGACGCGAAGATGGCAGATATCTCCAATCTGGACGAGACGGGCGGGCCGCTCGACGTCGAGGATTTTCGCAATCTGAACATCTTTGCCAATCGCATGTGGCACACGGACAGTTCGTTCAAGCGCGTGCCCGCGCGCTATTCCGTGCTGGTCGCCCATGTCTTGCCGGCGGGCGGCGGCGGCGCCACGGAATTCGCCGACACGCGTGCCGCCTATGACGACCTGGACGACGCGGTGAAGGCGCGGATAGAGGATTACGTCTGCATGCATTCGATCATGGAATCGCGGGCCAAGCTGGGCTTTACCGATTTCACCCTGGAAGAACGCGAAGGCCTGCCGCCGGTGCCACAGATCTTGGTCCGCCAGCATCCAGGGTCGGGGCGCAAGTGTCTGTTCATCGCTTCCCACGCCGGCAGCATCCGGGGCCTGTCCCTGCCAGAGGGCCGCATGATGT
>JANQIJ010000417.1 GCA_028282185.1 Rhodospirillales bacterium | reverse complement strand
TCTGGTGCGGTCGGCGCTGTCGCAGGCCGGCGTGCTGCTGCTGGACGAACCGGATGACGCGCTGGACGCGGACGGCGCCGCGCTGGTCCGGCGCTTGATCGAAAGCCGCCCGGTGACGGCGCTGATCGTGACGCACAACCGGGCGCTCGCCGAATACATGGATGAAGTCTGGTATCTGGAACAAGGGCGTCTGGTCCAGGCTGGCCCGCCGGGCGACGTTCTGCATGGCGACGGCCCCGCCGCGCGCTTTTTCGCGCCGTCCGCCGCCGCTTGAGCACAGACCGGATTGCGGCGCGACCGCTTGACACAGGGCGTCAAACTGCGCAGGTCAGACCCATGGCTGCCCAGCACGACATCATGGAACATCTGGCGTCCCGGCTGAAGGATACGCGGAAGAGCAAGGGACTTTCCCTCGACGCCGTGGCCAAACTGTCGGGCGTGTCGCGGTCCATGCTCTCACAGATAGAGCGTGGGGAATCGAGCCCGACCGTCGCCACGCTGTGGAACCTGACCCAGGCGCTGCAAGTCGATTTCGCCGGCCTTCTGGACGGTTCCGCGGCAGCGGAAA
This sequence comes from Rhodospirillales bacterium, assembly GCA_028282185.1. GTDB lineage: Bacteria > Pseudomonadota > Alphaproteobacteria > Rhodospirillales > Casp-alpha2 > UBA1479. Next base: position 6,716 of record JANQIJ010000417.1, on the reverse strand, counting down.
GCCCGATTGAGGCGGTCGTGCGCGCCGACAGGACACCCACCATCGACGGTAAGGGGGACGGCTGCCGGATCCGGATCTTAAGCCCGCCGCAGGAGGCGGGACAGCATGAGGTGTACGACATCCGGTTCGAAACGGCCGGCGCGCTGGTCAGCGACCCGCACCGGCCGGGCTGTAAGGAAGACCTTACCGTCTACGAGGGGCGCGTATCCGTCGCCACCGACGGCGTGTCGGAAACCCTGGCGGCGGGCGACACCGTGCGGTACGCGGCAGACCGGCCGCATGCCATCCATGCGGTGGATGGGCCGGCGCGGGTGCTGCTGATCGTGCATAACAGCTAATTTCCGGTATCGCGGACTAAAATCCGCCATATTGACTATTCCGCTATAGCGGCGCATTTTCCGTGAAACAGGAGAATGCAGATGCCGACCGATTTTTTGGAACATGTTCAGGGAACCCTTCGCGGCATCGACGCGGATGGGCTGTATAAGCGGGAGCGCGAGATCCTGTCGCCGCAGGGCGGAAGGATCGATGTCGACTTCAAGGGGGCCGAGCGCGACGGGGTTATCAACCTGTGCGCCAACAACTACCTCGGCCTCGCCAATCATCCCCGGCTGATCGCCGCGGCCAAGGAGGCGATGGATACGCACGGCTTCGGCATGGCCAGCGTGCGGTTCATCTGCGGGACGCAGGATCTGCACCGGCAGTTGGAAGCGCGCTTGGCCTCCTTCCTCGGCAAGGATGACGCGATTCTTTTCGCCGCCTGCTTCGACGCCAACGGCGGGGTGTTCGAACCGTTACTGGGCCCGGAGGACGCCATCGTGTCGGATGCGCTGAACCATGCGTCGATTATCGATGGCATCCGGCTCTGCAAGGCGAAGCGCTATCGGTACGCCAATTCCGATATGGCGGAACTGGAAGCGCGGTTGCGGGAAGCCCGGGCCGACGGTGCGCGCTTCATCATGATCGCGACCGACGGCGTGTTTTCCATGGACGGATATCTGGCGAAGCTGCCGGAAATCGCCGCGCTGGCGAAATCCTATGATGCGATGGTGATGGTGGACGACTGCCACGCAACCGGCTTCATGGGACCGAAGGGGGAGGGGACGCCCGCGCATTTCGGCGTCGGCGACGGCGTTCACATTCTGACCGGGACGTTGGGAAAGGCGTTGGGGGGCGGGATCGGCGGTTATATCGCCGGACCGCAGCCGGTCGTCGATCTGCTGCGGCAGCGGGCGCGGCCCTATCTTTTTTCCAATTCCCTGCCGCCGGCCATCGTCGCGGCCGGCCTGGAGGCCATCGATCTGATCGAGAACAGCGACGATCTGCGCGCCCGGCTGTTCGACAACGCGGGCTATTGGCGCGCCGGTCTGGAGCGGCTGGGTTTCGATCTGCTTCCGGGCGAACATCCGATTGTGCCGGTGATGCTGGGCGACGCCCGCCTGGCCCAGGATCTCGCCGCGAAACTCTATGAAGAGGGCGTGTATGTCGCGGGCTTTTTCTTTCCCGTGGTGCCCAAGGGGCAGGCCAGAATACGGACGCAGATGAACGCGGCGTTGAGCAGGGACGACCTGGACCGGGCGCTCGGCGCATTCGAACGCGCCGGCAAGGCGGTGGGAGCAATTCGATGACGGATGGGACGGACGTGCAGAACGGCATGAAGGCGCTGGTCAAGGCCAAGCCGGAGGCCGGGTTGTGGATGGACCGACAGCCGATCCCGGAGATCGGCCCCGACGATGTGCTGATCAAAATCCGCAAGACCGGAATCTGCGGCACCGATATTCACATATGGAACTGGGACGCCTGGGCCCGGAAGACGGTCCCGGTGCCGTTGATCACAGGGCACGAGTTTGCGGGTGAAATCGTCGAGCTGGGCAAGGATGTAACCGACCTTCGGATCGGGCAGCGGGTTTCCGGCGAAGGACACCTGATCGGAAAGTCCAGCCGTCAGAGCCGGGCGGGCCGGTTCCATCTGGATCCTGAAACGCGGGGGATCGGTGTCAACGAGCCCGGCGCTTTCGCGGAATATCTGAAACTTCCGGCGTTTAATGCGATCCCGCTGCCGGAAGCGATCAGCGACGATATCGGCGCGATTCTCGATCCTTTGGGAAATGCCGTCCATACGGCCCTGTCGTTCGATCTGGTGGGAGAGGATGTGTTGGTCGCCGGTGCGGGGCCGATCGGCATCATGGCGGCCGCCGTCGCAAGGCATGTGGGCGCGCGCCATGTGGTGATCACCGACATCAACCCCGCGCGCCTCGACCTGGCGGGCCGGGTCGCGGACATCCTGCCCGTCAATGTGGCCGAGACGGAATTGGGAGAGGTCACACAGAAGCTCGGCATGCGGGAAGGGTTCGATGTCGGGCTGGAAATGAGCGGCGCGCAGCCCGCGCTCGATCAGATGGTCGAGGCGCTGGTCATGGGCGGACGGATCGCGATGCTGGGCGTGGGGGCCGAGAAGGCGCTGGTTGACTGGTCGCGGATCGTTTTCAAGGCGATCACCATCAAGGGTGTCTATGGCCGCGAAATGTTCGAGACCTGGTACAAGATGATCGCCATGCTGGAAAACGGATTGGACATCAGCCGGATCATCACCCACCGCTTCCCGGTTGACCGGTTTGAGGAGGGTTTCGCCGCAATGCTGGCCGGGACAAGCGGCAAGGTCGTCCTGGATTGGCGATAACCGTGGTCTCGGTTGATTATTCAGTGATTTTAAAGTCTTACGCTGTCCCGGATGCTTTCTTTTTGTGTGAAATATTTCTGTAACAAAAATGTAATTTACTTGATGGATTAGCCGCGTAGCAGAACGACTTCCATTCAAAAACCCAGTCTAAGGGAGAATGTCATGAAAAGGGCAGCACTGGCCGGCGCCGTAGGCGTCGCCGCTTTTGCGTTTTCAACCAGCGCGTGGGCCGCTACCGAGGTTCAGTGGTGGCATGCCATGGGGGGCAAGCTTGGCGAAAAGGTCGTTGAACTTGCCGAAGGCTTCAACGCCAGCCAGTCCGACTACAAGGTCGTGCCGGTCTACAAAGGCACATATACCGAGACGATGACCTCGGCCATCGCCGCGTTCCGGGCGAAACAGCATCCGCACATCGTTCAGGTCTTCGAAGTCGGCACCGCCACCATGATGGCCGCCAAGGGCGCCATCTATCCGGTCTATCAGCTCATGAAAGACTCCGGCGAGCCGTTCAACCCGAGCGACTATCTGGCGTCCGTCACCGGCTATTACACCGACACCGACGGCAACATGCTGTCGATGCCGTTCAACAGCTCCACCCCGGTTCTGTACTACAACCGCGATGCGCTGAAGAAAGCCGGCGTCACCGAAGCGCCAAAGACCTGGCCGGAAGTGGCCGAAGTCGCCAAGAAGGCGCAAGCCGCCGGCTATAGCTGCGGTTTCACCACCGGTTGGCAATCCTGGGTGCAGATCGAAAACTTCTCGGCCTGGCACAACCTGCCCATCGGCACCAAAGCCAATGGCTTTGCCGGCACCGACACGGAATTCACCTTCAACAGCGCCGGTCATGTCGCGCATATCGGCGCCCTGGCCGATTGGCAGAAGTCCAAGATCTTCGACTATGGCGGACGCCGTTCCGACAGCGCGCCGAAGTTCTATGGCCAGGAATGCGTAATGTACATGAACTCCTCGGCGGCTTACGCGGGCGTGAAAGCGAACGCGAAAGACTTCGAGTTCGGCGTCAGCACCCTGCCGTACTGGCCGGAACTGGCTTCCTCCCCGCAGAACACCATCATCGGCGGCGCGACCCTGTGGGTTCTGCAAGGCCATGAGTCGGAAGAGTACAAAGGCGTCGCCAAGTTCTTCTCCTACCTGAGCTCTGCAGAGGTCCAAGCCGACTGGCACCAGTTCACCGGCTATCTGCCGATCACCAATGCGGCGGCGGATCTGACCCGGGAGCAAGGCTTCTACAAAGCGAATCCGGGTACCGACGTCTCCATCAATCAGATGACCAACAAACCGCCGACGGAGAATTCCAAAGGTCTGCGGTTCGGCAACTTCGTGCAGATCCGCGACATCATCAATGAAGAGATGGAAGCGATCTGGAGCGGTGACAAATCCGCCCAAGAAGGGTTGGATGCGGCCGTTTCCCGCGGGAACGAATTGTTGCGGAAGTTCGAAGCGTCCAACTAACCGTTCTGGTTGGCGAACGCTGCGAATCTTGGTTCGACAGGGAAGGCCGGGCTTCAACAGCCCGGCCCTCTCCTCTTTACTCATCATACTTATTAGCGGTTATTCATGGAAAAGCGGGTCACTTTTTCCCATAAGTCGCTGCCCTATCTGTTGGTCGCGCCCCAGATCGTCATTACCCTCATCTTCTTTATCTGGCCGGCAAGCCAGGCGCTTTACCAATCGGTTCTGTTGGAAGACGCCTTCGGCTTGAGCCGCCAGTTCGTCTGGTTCCAGAACTTCGCACAGCTTTTCGGCGACAGGCTTTATCTGGCCAGTTTCACGACGACGATGGTCTTTTCCATCGCCACCACCTTCTTCTCCTTGTCCATCGCACTGTTTCTCGCGGTGATGGCGGATCGGGTGATCAAGTCGGCGACCGTGTACCGCACGCTGATCATTTGGCCTTACGCCGTCGCGCCGGCGGTGGCGGGCGTTCTGTTCTTTTTCATGTTCAATCCCTCCATCGGCATTCTGGCCTATATGTTGAGGGCGCTGGGATACGACTGGAACCACGAATTGAACGGCGGGGATGCGATGATCCTGATTGTCGTCGCCGCGACCTGGAAACAGATCAGTTACAATTTCCTGTTCTTCCTGGCCGGTCTTCAGGCCATTCCGCGCTCCCTGATCGAAGCGGCGGCCATCGACGGGGCAAGCCCGCTGAAACGGTTCTGGACGATTATCTTCCCGCTGCTGTCGCCGACGACATTCTTCCTGCTTGTGGTGAATGTGGTCTATGCCTTCTTCGATACGTTCGGGATTATCCATGCGACGACGGAAGGCGGCCCCGCACAGGCGACCAACATTCTGGTCTACAAAGTTTATAGCGACGGGTTCATCGGATTGGATCTCGGCGGGTCCGCCGCGCAGTCGGTGGTGCTGATGACCATCGTCATCGCGCTGACCGTCGTACAGTTCCGGTATATCGAGAAGAAAGTGGAGTACTGACGGTCATGGTTGAGAACAGGCCGTGGCTGACGGCATTTTCGCATCTGGTTCTGATCGCCGGCGTGCTGGTGACGGCGTTTCCGATCTGGATCACCTTTGTGGCCTCCACCCATCCGGGGGAGAATCTTCTGGCCGGTCAGGCGCCGATCTGGCCCGGACCGATGCTGTGGCAAAATTACAGCGAGGTTCTCAGCGCCGGAATGGGCGCGGCGGGCGGCGTTCCGGTCGGGGAGATGATGTGGAACTCGCTGATCATGTCGCTGATGATCACGGTTGGGAAGATCGCGATTTCAATCGTCTCCGCCTACGCCATCGTCTATTTCAAGTTTCCGTTCCGGATGACGTTCTTCTGGCTGATCTTCATCACCCTGATGCTGCCGGTGGAGGTGCGCATCCTGCCGACCTTTCAGGTGGTCGCGGACCTCGGCATGCTGAACAGCTATTGGGGCCTGTCCGTACCGCTGATCGCCAGTGCAACCGCGACCTTTCTGTTCCGGCAGTTTTTCCTGACGGTGCCCGAGGAGTTGCTGGAGGCCGCGCGTATCGATGGGGCGGGACCGATAAAGTTCTTCCGCGATATTCTGCTGCCTCTGTCGCGGACCAATATCGCCGCCCTGTTCGTGATCCTCTTCATTTTCGGCTGGAACCAGTACCTCTGGCCGCTTCTGGTAACCACGGACGAGAGTTTCTACACCATCGTCATGGGCATTCAGAGAATGGTGAATGTGGCCGACTCCGAACCGCAGTGGCACCTGGTGATGGCGACGGCGACGCTGGCTATGATCCCGCCGGTCTTCATCGTCATCGCGATGCAGAGGCTGTTCGTGAAAGGTCTGATCGAGACCGAAAAATGACAAAGCATGTTTTGAGGAAAGTTTTATGGCCGGTTTGAACTTCGACAATGTGAAGAAAACCTACCCGAATGGGTTCAAGGCGATTCACGGCGTTTCCATGGACGTCGCCGACGGCGAATTCATCGTGATCGTCGGTCCGTCGGGATGCGGCAAGTCGACCTTGATGCGGATGGTGGCCGGGCTGGAAAAAGTCAGCGAGGGCGAGATCGGCATCGGCGGCCGCCGTGTAAACGAGCTTGAGCCGGCGGACCGCGACATCGCCATGGTGTTCCAGAACTACGCCCTCTATCCGCATATGAGTGTCTTCGACAACATGGCCTATGGCCTGCGCAACCGCGGTACGCCGAAGGATGAGATCCAGAAACGTGTGGCGGACGCCTCGAAAATCCTGCAACTCGATCAACTGCTCGACCGGCGGCCGAACCAACTGTCCGGCGGACAGCGGCAGCGCGTCGCCATGGGCCGCGCCATTGTCCGGGATCCGTCGGTCTTTCTGTTCGACGAACCTCTGTCGAACCTGGATGCGAAACTACGGGTCCAGATGCGCTTGGAGATCAAGCGCCTGCAACGGTCGCTGGGGACGACCAGCCTGTATGTCACCCACGATCAGGTCGAGGCGATGACCCTGGCCGACCGGCTGATTGTCATGAATGCCGGGGTGGCCGAACAGATCGGGACGCCGTTGGAGGTGTATGAAAATCCGGCCAGCATTTTCGTTGCGACCT
>JANQIJ010000379.1 GCA_028282185.1 Rhodospirillales bacterium | reverse complement strand
AGGTCGCGATCCCGGCCCCGACCAGTTCCAGGCGGGGAAATCCGAAATTCCCGAAGATCAGGGCGTAGTCCAGGAAGGCGTTCAACGGCACGCCCGCCGCCATGATCCAGAACGCCGGCGCCGGCCGGCCCAGGGCCGAGACGAAATTACGCAGCACGCAGAATACAATGGCCGGTGGCAGGCACCACATCAGGGTCGACATATAGGCTTCCGCATAGGGCAACAGGTTCGCCGGCTGGCCGAGCGCGGCAAGCAGCGGGCCTGTTTGCGAAAACGCCAGCATCGCCGGGGTCACGAAGGTTACGCCGACCCATAGGCCTTGCCGGATGACCCGCCGGACGATGCGCGGTTGGCGCGCGCCGTATGCCTGCGCCGCCAGGCCCGCGGTCGACAGCGTCACGCCATAACAGATCGTGTAGCCGATGAAGAGCACCATCAGGCTGAGGCTGGCGCCGGCCAGCGGCTCCGCGCCCAGGTGGCCGATCATCGCCGTATCCGTTGTCAGCATGGCGACCCAGGCTACCTGGGTCGCGACGATCGGCGCGGCGAGCTTGGCCAGGGCGCGCAGTTCGCTCCGCCAGGTCAGCGGCGCGGCGTTGGGCGCCAGGTCATCGGTTGTCGTCGCGGTGGTCATGGGCGTGTCTTTCAGCGGTCGGCGACGGTCGGTCGCAGGGGTGTTGGTGTTCGGCGAAGCGGCGCGGGCACAAAAAAAACGGGCCCGAATGGGCCCGCCCGTTGCGATGCGCCGATGATTGCGCCGGCCGCTACGGACGGGTTCTCCCACCAAAAATGCCGGCCCCGGCAGTGGCGGAAACGCCCCACGCCCAGGTCGACAACGGGTTGGTGATGTGAATTTCGTTAACCATCATGTTGCGGCTTATAGACCCGGCGGACCTGCAAGGAAAGTGAAAAAGTGAATGTGCTCCCCGGCGCGGTTAATCCGGGTGATAGGCCTGGACCAGGTAGTCGCGGCCCCGCAGCATGTCGTCGAGGCTGCCATAGGCGCTCATGTAATGGCCGGTGAAGCCGGTCGCCTCGATCCGCCGGAAGGTGTCGGCGAAATCGATCATGCCGTCGCCCGGGAACATGTGCAGTTCGTATTCGCCATTGCTGTCGGCCAGGCGCACCGTATGCAGACGGTCTGTCGGCATGCCGCCGAGAAAGCCTACGATCCCTTCCGGCACCAGGGTCGCGTGATTGATGGTGAACGACCATTTCAAGGACGGCGACTGGATCGCGTCGAAGTAGTAGCGGCATTCCTCGACCGTATGGGCCAGGTAATGAACCTCTGCCAGGTCCGGTTCCCAGTTGAGGTTTTCCAGCGACAGCAGGACCCCCCGTTCCTCGGCATAGGCGACGGCGCGTTTGAGTCGCTCCAGCCCGGCCCGCATGCGCATGTCCCGGTCGGCCGTGAAGTGGTAGCCGGCGTGGACCTCGATCCAGCCGGCGTCGAGCCGCTTGGCGGCGTCGACATAGGCCCGCAGATATTCGTCCGCGGCATCGCGCAGGAAGGGCGAGACCTCGGCAATGTTGACCGCCGACAGGGTATGCAGGCCGATTCTGACGCCGTTCGCCCGACAGGCATCGCGGATCGGCGCGCAGCGGTCTTCACCAAACGATTCCAATGGGTTGGGATCAATGTCGATTTGGCAATCGATGTATCGCACGGCGTTGTCCGCGGCCCATTGCACGGCGTCCTCGACGGCCAGGCGGCGGCCCACGTCGATGCCGATGCGATCCTTGAAGCGCATGGCCTCGGCGTCCGTGGCGGTGATGGTCATGGCGGTCCCTCCCTCAGGCCCGTGGCTGGCTTGCCCGCTTCTTTAATCTCGGGATTTCGGCGCTGTGATCAAGCGCCTTTCGCGCCGCCAGGCCCGCGTGACCAATCGTCCCAGGGGCTGTCGTGCAACGAGAACTTGTCGCTATCGTCCAGGAAATCGTGCATATGGACGACGATGCTCGCGGCGTCAATCAGGACGACGCCATAGGCCGGCGGCTCGAAGCTGCCCTGAATCTCCTCCGTGGAAAAGCCGAACCAGACCTGATGGTTGGTCGCCCTGACCGTCGAGAACGAGATGCCTTGCCAATTGCCGGCCATGGGACGGTGGACATGGCCGAAGAACAGATGGCGGATGCGCCCACGATGGGGCGCGACCACCGTCCAGAAGTCGTCCGCGTCTTGCTGGCTGATCCGGTCCATGGCCGGTATGCCGGTGGCGAAGGGCGGGTGGTGCATGAACAGAAAGACTTCGTGTCCTTCGCGTTCGGCGGTGGCCAGGGCCTCGGCCAGCCAGGTGCGGCGTTCCTGGCAATAGTGGCCCGCGTGGGTGCCGGCCAGGACGGTGTCCAGCAACAGGAACCGCCCGGCGGACGTATCGCAGGCCGATTGCACGAAGCCCGACGGGTCCAGGGCCTGGTCGGGAAAGTGGTCGCGGAACACCTCGCGCGTGTCGTGATTGCCGATCAACAAACGGACCGGCATCGGCGCCAGGGCCGCCTTCAGGTTGGCGAAGGCGCCGGGTTCACCCCAATGGGTCAGGTCGCCGGTGATGACGAGCAGCTCCGCGTCCGCCTGGTTGGTAGTGATGTCACGGATGGCGGCGTCGAGCGCGACTCGCGGATCGCGGATCGCGGCCGTACAGCCGGGCGCCTTCCGGAACCAGATGAGGATCGGTCAGATGAAGGAACTTCATGGCATAGCGGTAGCCCGCGGGATCGACGACCGCAAGCCTCGTTTGTATGACAATTCGCACCGATTTGGCCGCGCTGCGGTGTTCCCGGTGGACAGGGTTAACTTTCTTCGCGATCCTCGGTAGAATCGCCCTTAAATGCTTGTTTTTTTTGGCGGACCTCGTTAATCGGAGGTTAACGCCAATCGGCGAAAAGGGTATCCGGGGAAGGGGCTTGAAATGGATTTGCGCGCCTGGGGTGCGCGGGGGTAATCGGCTGTGAAAGAGCGGCAACAATCATTTTCGCGGGTAGCCCAGCCAATCCGCAATTTCGCCCAGCGCTTCGCCTACCTGGGCCTGGTCGCCGCGGCCTTTGGCCTGATGCTGCTGGCCAAGGTCGACACTGTCTTGGTCGAACGTCTCCGGATTCATCTCACCGATGCCGTGGCGCCGATCCTCGAAGTCATCTCGCGCCCCTTGGACAGCATCAACCGGGGCGTTGATGAGGTCAAAGCGCTGCATGCCTTGTATGACGAGAACGCCCGCCTGCGCGAAGAGCAGGCCCGTTTGCTGCAATGGAAGGCGGCAGCGGAAAGGTTAGAGGCCGAAAACCGCGTGCTGCGCGAACAGCTCAACGTGATCCCCGAGCAACCGGCCGATTTCATCACCGCGCGGGTCATCGCCGACACCGGGGGCGCGTTTTCGCAAAGCGTGATCGTCAACGCAGGCGCCCGCGACGGCGTCAAGCGCGGCCAGGCGGCGGTCACCGGTGAAGGCTTGGTCGGCCGGGTAATCGATGTCGGCAGCCGCTCTGCCCGCGTCCTTCTGGTCACCGACATCAACGCCAAGGTGCCCGTGCTGGTCGACCCGTCGCGGACCCGCGCGATCATGGCCGGCGCCAACCGGGTCCAGCCGAAACTGACCTGGCTGCCGCCAGGGGCCGTGGTCGCGGTCGGCGACCGGGTCGTCACGTCGGGTCATGCCGGCGTGTTGCCGCCGGGCCTGCCCGTGGGGCAGGTCGTGGGCGTCGGCGAGGGCGGCATGCTCGTGCAGCCGTTCGTCGATCTGTCGCGCCTCGAGTTCGTTCGCATCCTTGATTTCGGCATGTCCGGGGTGCTGCAATTGCCGCAGCGCGCGAATGCCGGCGCCGGGGAGGAGACACGATAATGCGGCCCACCTTCTGGCAACGGTTGGACCTGTTGGCGCGCAACCTGACGCCGGTGGCGTTGACGCTGGTCTTGGTGATTTTGAACGTCGTGCCGACCCATGTGCCGGGCCTGGCCCGAGTCCTGCCGGTGCTGCCGCTGATCGCGGTTTTCCATTGGTC
>JANQIJ010000327.1 GCA_028282185.1 Rhodospirillales bacterium | reverse complement strand
TCATCCAGCGGGAGGGGGCGGCCGGCGAGGCGGCGCTTCGCGTCCTCGAAAGTTTCGAATTCGAGCACCCGTTCGACCCCCAGGGTCTCTAGCGGGAACAGATCGGCATCTTCGTCCGTCGCGAAACCCGAGCCGCAATTGCGGCGAAGGTGGCTTCGCGCAGATCAGGAGACGTCCAGGTCCATCTTGTCCTTTAACGCCGGACAAAAGGAATGCGGTTGGGCGCGACGAAAAACGCGAGTAATATGGGAATATGATCGGAATGCGATGGCTGCCTGTCCTCATCGGCCTTTTGTTGAGCCCTCCATTTGGCATGATGGCGTTGGGGCGCGGTCGGCGCGCACTAACATATGCGGGCCTGTTCGGTCTTTTTCTGATTGCCTGCCCAATCATCTTTTCCGGCCCCACGGACGCCACCCTCTTTCACACCACAGCAGGGCTAACGCTGGGCGTCTGGTTTGCCGCCGGTTTGTATGATTGCTACCGGTTCGCCCACGCACAGCTGTCCGGTGATGAGAGACCCGTTTACGCCCGTTGGTTTGCTTGGCTACCCGTAGCGCTCGTTACCTGGACTGCATGGCTGCAATATGGTTGGGAGCCCTATGAAATTGCGAGCGAATCCATGCTCCCCTATGCGCAAAAAGGCGATATCATCATTGTATTCAGATCCTGGCCGACAGCCCTTCGACCGGGTGACTTGATCGTGTTTGAGCCGTCCAAACGCCCTGAAACGCCATTCCTTGCCCGACTGGTTGGCCTTCCAGGTGACGAGGTCAAAATCGACAGAGGCAAGTTGGCCGTGAACGGCAATCCCGTAACGGGCCCGATGGACTCACTTGATGAGGCGAAGATAAGACTCGTCGAACGTCTGCCAAACGGCCGCGCCTACACCGTTCTTCTTGACCCAAAATCGGACCTATATGGAGAACAAACCCATCTCGTGCCGAAAGGTCATCTTTTCGTCTTGGGTGACAACCGCAGTGCATCCGTGGACAGCAGAGACCAAAACTTCATCGGATACGTGCCTATGGAAAACGTGATCGGCCGCGCTTCACGAGGCATCGTTGGCGATGGAAATCCAGGAGCTTAACCGTCGGCATCTTTGCAAGCTTCCAATTCAGCCTCCGCATCTTGCAAATCGGTTTCCAGCGCTACGATCTCATCTTCCAGGCCGGTAAGTTCCTCCCTCAGTTCCTCAATTTCTTTTTTGATGAGCGCAATTTTGCTTTCTAGAAGCATGCGATCGTTCGGGGCATTAACGGGACTTGAGTCCAGAAAAACCGATAAAAACCAACTGATGGGGCTGGTTGGTCGCAATGGAATTGGCGGAAGGTCATCCTGATCGTCTTCGTCGTCCCGTGCCGACAGGCTCTGCCGAAGTTCATCCTGCTTTGCTCTCTTGTCCTCGATTTCTGCTTCCAGGTTCTCCTTTCGGGTTCGTGCCTCCTCCAACGCCGCTTCCGCCTCCGCGACGGCCTGTTCTTCCTTTTCGCATTTCGGCTTGTCCTCCGGCGGCTCGTCGGGATCATCGGGGTCGCCAATGGGCGGCGGGCCGTCGTCGCCATCGTCGTCGTTGTTTCGCGCGAAGCCACCTTCGGCATCTCCCGATGCCTTGGGTTTCGCGACATCGTCATCGTTTCGCGCGAAGCCACCTTCGGCATCTCCCGATGCCTTGGGTTTCGCGACATCATCGTCATCCAGCGGGAGGAGGCGGCCGGCGAGGCGGCGCTTCGCGTCCTCGAAAGTTTCGAATTCGAGCACTGGGCAATACCCTCGACCTCCGAACCTCTCTTGTATTTGCATGCGCGAACAAAACAAGTACAATCATAGGATGCGAGTTCTGAAACAACTCACCACCGCTTGCTTGACCTTGGCGTTTTCGTCCACCGCCGTGCTGGCCGCGGAATGTCTGCGCCAGGGCGACATGATTTTCTATCAACAACATATCTACAAAGAGACCGGCTCGTTCATCCCATCGCCGGGCAAGGATCCAAATATTGCCTGGTACGAGTTCACGGCCGCTCGAGGCGACCCTCTCGGCAACTGCATCGTCGCCGCATTTCATTTCGTCGGCGACATCTATCCGCAGGACATTTCCAAGGCGGCTCAATTCTTCCGGGGTCCTAACGTTAAGCATTGCTTCGCGATCTTCCCCTACGCCGCCGCCATGCTGGAGACCGGAATCGGCATGAAAAAGAACAAGGCCGAAGCCGCGTATTGGTTTCGCGCCTATCTTGCGACGCTCCATCACGTTCCAGGTGGCGATGATCGCGCTGATCTCGTCGCTGAGATCAGAAAGGCGACAGCGGCGAACGTCGGCCAGGCCCTGTTCCAGGCTGACCAATGGTGGCGGGGTCAGTTTACCGGGACGCCGGAGAGCCTGTATGACAGGGCTCAATTTTTTTTGAAATCCGAGCCGGAACGCGCGGGGTTCCCAATCGCGTCATCGCTCTTGCGCATCGCCGCCAACCAGGGCCACGAAGCCGCCGCGCTGGAATTGGGACGTCTATACGTTGAATGTCGCAATGCAAGGAATTCAGGCTACATCCCAAAATACATGGAACCGATCGCAGAGGCCGGAAACGCGGAGGCCATGGCTTATCTGGGACTTTATCTGAGTTGGGAAAATCGTAACCGCAAGTTCAGGGCTCGGCAGGCACAGAAATGGCTCGCCCAAGCCGCCCGGTCTGATCTGCCGGAAGACTTACACACGATCATCGACGAAGAAGAACGCCGGATCGTTAACCGCCTGGCGGAATGATTACGAACCCCACGAATCTTAATCTTTCCCCTGACAAGCAGCCAAGGTTGAATTTGCTTCGTTCAAGCCGTCCGCTGCTTCGTCGAGGCGCTCTTTCGCGCTCTCAACATCCGTTTGCCGAGAGGCGGCTATTTCTTCCGCCTTTGGCAATTCTTTCTCCAAAACGGCAAGTGCCTCCTTGGCCGCAGCGACTTCCGCTCGTTCGGACGCAAGGTCGTTCTTTAAGACAGGTAATCTGATCTGAGCCAAAATTCTGACCGGGGCACTTGGGCTGTTTTCCGCCTCCCACTCTTTAATTGCCGTCAATCTCTCCAGCTCTGCGATATCTTCTTCACCTTCCGCGATGTGCTGCTGGTGTTCCAGAATATCATTTGCAATCCGATGGACTTCCGCGTCGGCTTCCGCCTTTGCGTTCTCCGCACTTGAGAGTTCTTCCTCGGCATCGGCAAGTCTCTCCTCCGCCTCCTCTACGGCCTGTTCTTCCTTTTCGCATTTCGGCTTGTCCTCCGGCGGCTCGTCGGGATCGTCCGGGTCGCCGATGGGCGGCGGGCCGTCGTCGTCCGTGGTGATCGGAGTTGACGATAGGTTTTCGCGAAATATGATATAGCTATGCGCTTAATAATAATGTTGTCACTGATCGTCCTAGTGGGGTTCACGAGCCCGCCCAGCCTTGCGCAATCGGGCGGAATCAATGAAAAACACCCGTCGGACGACATCCAACGCTATCTGATCCATGGGATCGGCTCCGACGTCTCGTTCGCCCATGTCCGCTATCACGGCCTGCATTTTCACCGGAGCGAGAAGGGCCTCACCAAACCGGAGCTTCGGGCCTTGGCGGAGGACGCCTTGCGCTACGTGGCCTTCTCTTACAAGCCCGAGAAGATGGCGCGCGTCCTGGAGGAGATGGTTGCCAGAAAGCTCGACCCCGGCTTCGTCGCCATGTTCGAGCGGGCCTGGGACTGGCGCCGTCAAGTCGCGAAAATGACGCGGGAAGAGATCACGAAGATCAGCCGGTCATATCGGGAAAGGCCGGGGAACCTTCATGTTCACAATACTCTGGCAAGGTCATTGGAGATCGAAGCCAAGTATCGAAGATAATAGCCACAAACTTGGACTCCTGAAGCACGTTCATCGGCTTTCGCATTCCTTAAGCCTTTCGCTAAGTTCGCGAATTGACTCTCTAAAATTTCTCTCGTCGTTGGCCAAATCTTCTAACTCACCATTCAAGTCTTGAATTTTTGCATCCAGAGCGTCGATCTGTCGCTTGAGTCTTTCCCGCCGTTCCAGGTCGCGTTCCATCTCTTCGGAAGACGCCTGACCGGAAATCAGATCGAGGATCCTCTGGGAAATCGACGGTCGCCTTGGACGCTTTCCCGATTCCGGTCTCTCCGGGCCTGGCGTTGCCGGAGGACTTGGCGCGGGACCTTCACGCAATTGCCGTTCGATTTCGGCCTGCTTGCGTTCCGTGTCGAAGATTTCCTGCTCGATGGCCCGCTTTTCATCAATCACCGCATCCAAATCGGCGATAGCCCCGCGTAACGCCTCACGGATGTCTTCGCAATCCGGCTTCGGGTCCTTCGGCGGTTTCGGCTTGTCCGGATCATCGGGCTTGTCCTCCGGCGGCTCGTTGGGGTCGTCCGGGTCGCCGATGGGCGGCGGGCCGTCGTCGCCGTCATCATCACCGCCGTCATCACCTCCGTCGTCATCGTCATCATCGCTGTCATCGTCATCCAGCGGGAGGGGGCGGCCGGCGAGGCGGCGCTTCGCGTCCTCGAAAGTTTCGAATTCGAGCACCCGTTCGACCCCCAGGGCCTCTAGCGGGAACAGATCGGCGTCGTCGTCTCCGTCCAGGCCCATCTTGTCACGGAGCTGTTCGGCGCGGTCATGGTCGGAGCGCCGAAGCTGGGCGAAGAAATCGGCCACCTCTGATCTTCCCTTGCGGTCGCCCTTGGCCGCCTGGGCCAACAGGCCGGGCAACATGCCGTCGGAGCCATGGGATTTCAGATGCGCCACCGTGCGCGCGTTTTCCGAGACCGCGTCGCCGGTGAGGCCCGGAAGCTTGGGGCGCTTCGCCTTCAAAGCACCCTTGATCAACCCGGCCTGGGCGGCCAGCGCCGTCACCGTGGGCCCGGCGGGATGCAAAATGCCGTCGGGCTTGAGGCCGCGCCGGCGCTGGAAATCCAGGACGGCGGGCCGGTTGTCAAAGACGCCGGTCTGGGTGTCGATGTTTTCGTCGGGGATTTGTCCCTCGGGCGGTAAAGGCGGCGCGACGGGCGGGCGCCGGGGCAACAGGGGTCCGGCGCCGCCGTCCTCCCGGTCGAACAGGTTGGCGCTCTTGGTCAGCAGGCGGTTGACGGTCTTGAGGTCTTCCGGGCGGTTTGCCTGGCCGGGCCCGACGGAGTCCGTCAACCGGGCGGCCTTGGCCACCGCCGGGTGGCGCGACCGCAGCCAGCGGGGACCGCCCGCCCCCAAGGGGGCTGTCAGGGGATCAGCCAGAGGGTCGGCAAGGGGGGTTGGGACGGACCGGCCGAAGGGGCGGAAACCGGAAGCCATGGCGGGTTCTTTTCAATCGAAAATAGAACATAACACGAACAAATTAGCTATAAGGCGACTGAAATGGGACTGTCAAGCCTTATTTGTTATTTTTTCCTATTTCGGGATCAAAGGCAGTGGCCGTGACGCCACTGCCGGTCAGGCAGCATGGCGTTTGGCCCAGCGGTCACAAGGGCTCGGCAGAGCCGAAGGGGGGCGTCGGCATGGGAGCGACAAGGGGTGCAGCGGCCGTTGTCTGACGGCCGGCACCAGGGGCGCGGTAAAACGTTTGCGGCGGACTACGGGGACGTTCCGGCGGGCGTCCCGAGAAAAGCGGGCGGCCCGCGAAAAAAAGGCTCTTAAGCGGCGTAGCCGGGGTTTTCCCGGTCCAGCTTGCGCAAGAGCGCCGGCCATTCCTTCTGACCGATGGGGCGATGGCCCTTGGACGAGTTGGCGACCTTGCCCTGCTCCACGGTCTTGTCGATGATCTCTTGCGGGATGGGGCTGAGCTTGGCGCCCGACTGCTGGAACGACAGCTGATATTTGCAGGCGCGTTCGGCCCGGTACATCCACATGAAGGCCTCGCCGATGGATTTGCCGGCGGTCAGAAGCCCGTGATTTCTGAGAACCATGACCCGGTTGTCACCCAGGTCCGCGACCAGGCGTTCCCGCTCGGACAAGTCGAAGGCCAGGCCCTCGTAGTCGTGATAGGCGGTGTGGCCATAAACCGCCAGGGCCTGCTGCGAAATGGGCAGGATGCCATCCGTTTGGCAGGCGACACCGACGCCGGCCCGGGTGTGGGTATGCATGACGCAGGTCAGTTCCGGCACGGCCAGATGAATGGCGGAATGAATGACAAAGGCCGCCGGGTTGATGGAATAGTCGGAATCCGTCAGGCAATTGCCTTCCTCGTCCACCTTGATGAGGGCCGAGGCGGTCATCTCGTCGAACATGACGCCGAAGGGATTGACCAGAAAGTGTTCCTCCGGCCCCGGCACGCGGGCGGACAAATGCGTGCCCAACAGGTCCGACCAGCCGTAAAGATCCACCAGGCGATAGGCGGCGGCCAGGTTGACCCGGACGTCCCATTCTGCGGGACTGATGTCTTCCGGGCGATTGGTATTGGCGGCGGCCTGGACCATGGAACTGTCCTCCCAAAAAGGTTCGTTAAGCCGCAGGATTGTATACAATCCGCCAACGATGGCAAGCGGGGAAGCTAACGGAAGAAGCTACTGGAACTTGACCGGCACCCTTTTGCGGCCCCAGGTGCCGGCCGGGCCGTCGAACCGGCCGGGAATTTCCGCGCCGCAACTGCCGCAATTGCCGGGATGATTCCCCTCGGTCGTGACGTTGAACTCGGACAGTTCATACCAATCCCGGCCGATCAGAAGGTCGCCGCAGCTGTGGCAATAGGTCGATTGATTGGCCTTGTCGTGGACGTTGCCCACATAGGCATACCGAATGCCGTTCTTCATGGCGATCTGCCGGGCCATGACGAGCGTTTCCGGCGGCGTGCGCGGCACGTCCATCATCTTCCAATCGGGATGGAAGGCGGAGAAATGCACCGGCACGTCCGGGCCCAAATCGTCGATGATCCATTGGGTCATTTCCTCCAGTTCCCGCTCATCATCATTGTGGCCGGGGATGATCAGGTTGGTGATCTCCACCCAGCAGTCGGTCTCATGCACGATGTAGCGCAGCGTATCCTTCACCTTCTCCAGGTCCGCGGAACAGAGCGATTTATAGAACCCGGGCGAGAAGGCCTTCAGATCCACATTGGCCGCGTCCATGTGATCGTAGAATTCGACCCGCGCGTCTTCGCCGATGAAGCCGGCGGTGACGGCCACGTTCTTGATCCCCGCCTCGCGGCAGGCCTGGGCCGTATCCACCGCGTATTCCAGGAATATCACCGGATCGTTGTAGGTATAGGCGACGGATTTGCAGCCCGTCTGCCTGGCCGCCTTGGCGATGGCGTCCGGCATGGCCTTGCTTTGGATGCGGTCGAAGGACCGGGCCTTTGAGATGTCGTGGTTCTGGCAGAACTTGCAGGTGAGATTGCAGCCCGCCGTGCCGAACGAGAGGATCGGCGTCCCCGGATGGAAATGGTTGAGCGGTTTCTTTTCGATGGGATCGATGCAGAACCCGGACGACCGGCCATAGGTCGTCAGCACCATCCGGTCGCCGTCCG
>JANQIJ010000259.1 GCA_028282185.1 Rhodospirillales bacterium | reverse complement strand
AGGTCGGCATCAAGGTCCGCAAGCCGGTCGCCCGTCAGGCGGCCAAGCACGTAACGCCGTTTGTCGTCTCCGAATGCCCCTTGGCCCGCGACCATATCGTCCAAGGCATGGAACGGCTCGACACCGACACCTCCAACCTGCGCCAGGTCCAGCACCCCATCGAACTGCTGGCCATTGCCTATGGCGCCCCAGCCTGAGACACGGAGCGGAAATGAATGCGATGAGCAAGAAAACCGAAATCACCGCCGCCGACATCCTGCCGATGACGCAATACGCCGAGGAGCGGCCCGGACGGCGCAAACGGATGACGGAAATCAAGCGCGACCGGCGGGTCGCGGTCGGCCCCGACGCCACGTTCTATTTCGAAAGCTATGACACCATGTTCCACCAGGTGCACGAGATGCTGTTCATCGAAAAAGGCGGCGAGGAACAGATCGCCGACGAGCTTTCGGCCTACAATCCGTTGATCCCCAACGGCCGCGAACTTGTCGCCACGCTGATGTTCGAGGTCGACGACCCGGTGCGCCGGGCCAAGTTCCTTGCCGGACTCGGCGGGGTCGAGGAGACCGTGACCATCGAATTCGCCGACGAAACGGTGCTCGGCGTGCCGGAAGCGGACGTCGACCGGACGACCGCCGACGGCAAGGCGTCCTCGGTCCAGTTCATCCACTTCCCCTTTACCGGCGATCAGGCGGCCAAGTTCGCCGCCGCGGGCCAGCAGGCGCGGCTTTGCATCGGGCATGAGAAGTACGGCCATATCGCCGTTCTGCCGGAAGCGACCCGTCAGGCGCTGGCCGGCGACTTCGCTTAACCGACAGATCGTTTCCCGAGCCGGCGGGGCGCTATTCGATCACTTCGCCCTTGCGGATGCCCCAGATTTCGACACGGCGCAGCCAGCCTTCGAACCCGGACGCCCGCGCCCGGCACCAGGAGCTGTCCCGCGGACAGGCCAGGACAGAGACGATTACGTCCGGCTGAAGTTTGGCGAGCGGACGCGACGCACTGTCGGCCTCGGCGCGCAGCGTGCGCATCCGGCCAAGCACGATCGCCGTGCGTTCGCCGCCCAACATCGACTGGTGCACCCAGCCCTGGGTGCCCTGATGATCGCGGACCTTGCGCCAGGTTTGGAATTCGGCGATCACCTCGATGGGTAGGTGCCGCCGTTTGTAGATCCAATCGATGGGATACTGGCCACCCGGGCCGGAGCGCATGTTGACCTCGCCGGCGCGTAGGCTGGCGAACCGGGGCAGGGGCAGGCCGGATACCGCGCCTTGGGCGCTCGAAGGCGTCGCGACCTGCGCCTCCGCGATGCTCCCGGCGATGATGCCGAGGCCGGTCAAGGCGACCACCAGGCCGCGCAACAGGGGGCGGGGCCGTCGGCGTCGCGGGGCGAGGGTCGCCTGGGGACAATGGTCTTTTGCGGACACGATCGGGCCTTTGCCGTCGGGTCGCGGCGGCTTGCCGCGGGGCTGGGAACAGGCGGATTTATCGCGGTCCCGCGCGTCGCCGTCAAGCGACTTGCCCGGCCGGCAGCGGCGCCGTGCCGGGGAGGGCCGCGCGTCTCACCGATCCGGCTATAGACAAGGCGGGTCATAAGTTGCTATGGCCCAGACGAATGGAGGCACCGCCCATGACCACATCGAAGACCCGCGTCGTCGTCACCCGCAAATTGCCGGACGCCATCGAAACCCGGATGATGGAGCTGTTCGATGTTCAGTTGAATCTGGACGACGCGCCCATGACCAAGGCGCAGATCATCGAGGCGGTGAAAACCGCCGACGTCCTGGTGCCGACCGTGACCGACCGGATCGATGCGGGCATCTTGGCGCAGGCCGGCCCCCAGTTGAAGTTGATCGCCAATTACGGCACCGGCGTCGACCATATCGATTTCGCGTCGGCCCGTCAGCGCGGCATCGTCGTGACCAACACGCCCGATGTCCTGACCGAGGATACGGCCGACATGACCATGGCCCTGTTCCTCGCCGTGTCGCGGCGGATCGCCGAGGGCGAACGGGTGATGCGCACGGGTGACTGGCAGGGCTGGGCGCCGACCTGGATGCTCGGTCATCGGATTCACGGCAAGCGGCTTGGCATCATCGGCATGGGCCGGATCGGTCAGGCCCTGGCCCGTCGCGCCCGGGGTTTCGGCCTGTCGGTCCATTACCACAACCGCAAGCGGGTCCACGCGGATGTGGAGGCGGAGCTCGAAGCGACCTATTGGGAAAGCCTGGACCAGATGCTGGCCCGCGTCGATCTGGTGTCCGTCAACTGTCCGCATACGCCGGCGACCTATCACCTGCTGTCGGCCCGGCGCCTGCAACTGCTGCAGTCCCATGCGATCGTCGTCAATACGGCGCGCGGCGAAGTGATCGATGAGAACGCCCTCACCCGCCTGCTTGAGGCGGGTGACATCGCCGGCGCCGGCCTTGACGTGTTCGAGCACGAACCGGCGGTCAATCCCAAGCTCTTGGCGCTCGACAATACGGTCTTGCTGCCGCATTTGGGCAGCGCCACCGTGGAAGGGCGCCTCGACATGGGCGAGAAAGTGCTGATCAACATCAAGACCTTCGCCGACGGTCACAACCCGCCCGACCGGGTGCTCGGCGACGCCTTCTGACCCCGGCGGCCCGCCCCGCCCCGTGACGGGGATGGCGGCCCGCCCGATTTGCCGATTCCAGGCCATGATGGACACCGTCCAACCGCTTCACGTTCAGCCCGTGCCATTCGTCGATCCCGTCGATGCCTTTGCCGATTTTCGCGCGGATCCGGTGGCGGCCCTGCTCGACAGCGCCGACCGGGTCGGCGGCCGGGGCCGATATGCCTT
Source organism: Rhodospirillales bacterium (assembly GCA_028282185.1). Classification (GTDB taxonomy): domain Bacteria; phylum Pseudomonadota; class Alphaproteobacteria; order Rhodospirillales; family Casp-alpha2; genus UBA1479. The sequence goes on along the minus strand of JANQIJ010000259.1, from coordinate 1,648 downwards.
TATCGCCGCCGATCCTTATGACGTGATCGAATGCGGCGCCGCGGACGATCCATTCGGCGCCCTGGCGCGGGCGCTGTCGCGGACCCGCCTAGCCACGGTGCCCGGGCTGCCGCCGTTCCAGACCGGCGCGGTCGGTCTGCTCGGTTATGAACTGGGCGGCGCCGTCGAGAACCTGCCGTCGCCCAAACCCGGCCGCCTGCCGCTGCCGGATCTGTTCATGGGGCTGTACGATACGGTCGCGGCCTTCGACATGAAACTGATGAAGGCCTGGGTGTTCGCCGCCGACGTGGCCGGCGGCGGCCGGCCCGGTCCGGAAGCCCGGGCCAAGGCGATGGCCGAACGCATGGCGCGGGACGCCGGTGGCCCGCCCGCCCGCGCCATCGCCGAGGCGCCCAGCGATTGGCCCGACGTCGACTGGCGCCCCGATCAGGCGCGCCAAGACTTCGAGGCCCGCATCGCTAGGACGATCGATTACATCCACGCGGGCGATATCTTCCAGGCCAACATCGCGCAACGGTTTCGCGCCGAACTGCCCGCGGCGATCGCGCCGTTCGATGTCTATTGCCGCCTGCGCACCATTTCCAGCGCGCCGTTCGCCGCCTATCTGACCTGCGGCCCCGGGCGTGCGGTGATCTCCGCCTCGCCGGAACGCTTCCTGGCCCTCGACGCGGCCGGCGCCGTGGAAACCCGGCCGATCAAGGGCACCCGGCCGCGCGGCTTGACCACGGACGAGGACCGGGCGTTGGCCGCCGAACTGATCGCCAGCGACAAGGACCGGGCTGAGAATCTGATGATCGTCGATCTGCTGCGTAACGACCTGTCCCGGGTGGCCCGCCTCGGCAGCGTTCAGGTCGCCAAGTTGTTCGAATTGGAAACCTTCGCCCGGGTCCATCATCTGGTGTCCGAGGTTCATGCCGATTTGGCTTCCGGCCTGGATGCCATCGATCTGCTGCGCGCAACCTTCCCCGGCGGGTCGATCACCGGGGCGCCGAAGATCCGGGCCATGGAAATAATCCACGAACTGGAACCGGTGGCCCGCGGCCCCTATTGCGGCGCGGTTGCCTGGATGGGTTTCGACGGCGCCATGGACAGCTCGATCGCGATCCGCACGATGACCTACGCCGATGGGGTGATCGACGCCCAGGCCGGTGGCGGAATCGTCGCCGATTCCCGCCCCGATCTGGAGTACGAGGAATCCCTGACCAAGGTTCGGCCGCTGTTGGCCGCCCTCGATCCGCGGATCGGCCTCAGGTGAAGGTCTTCCTAAACGGCGAACTGGTCGACGCGGCCGACGCCCGCATCGATCCGTTCGACCGGGGGTTCACCCTGGGCGACGGGATCTTCGAGAGCCTCGCGGTTCGGGGCGGCCGGGCCGCCTTCCTGGATGCCCATTTCCGCCGCCTGGGCGAGGCGTCCCGCGTGACCGGCATTGCGCTGCCCTTCGACGCAGCCATGGTTGCCGACCAGATCGCTGTCTTATGCCGGTCGACCGGCCTTGCCGAAGGCGCCCTGCGCCTGACCGTCAGCCGCGGCCCGGCGCCGCGCGGAGTTTCGGCCCCGGCCGACGCGGCGCCGACGGTGACATTGGCGCTCCATCCGCTGCCGCCCGGGTGCAACGATCCGGTTACGGCCGTCGTCGCGACGACCA
>JANQIJ010000236.1 GCA_028282185.1 Rhodospirillales bacterium | reverse complement strand
GCTGGCCGCCGCCCTGGCCATCCTGGGCGCCGGCCTGATCCTCAGGCCCGGCACCGAGGCGTTTCAGGCGGCGGGCCTGTTCGCGCTGGGGGCGGGGTTTTTCATGGGGGTGGAAGCGATTTTCATCAAGCGGCTCGCCGACCGGGAACCGGCGTGTCGCATTCTGTTGATCAATAACGCCATCGGCGCAGCGGTCTCCGTCACCGTGGCGGCCTTCGTCTGGACCTGGCCGGCGGAAAGCCAATGGCTGCTGCTGGTTTGCCTGGGGGCGGTGATGATCTGCGGCCAGACCTGTTTCCTGCAGTCCATGAAGCGGGGCGAGGCCAGCCTGGTGATCCCGGCGTTCTATTCGGTGCTGGTCTTCGCCGCGGCCTATGACCTTGCGATTTACGGCGTCCTGCCGGCCTGGACCTCGGTCCTGGGCGCGGGCCTGATCGTCTCGGGCGCGGTGATCCTGGTGCTGCGGACGCGATCGGTCATGGGCGGGCGCTAAGCCGCCGCCCATGACTGTCAGAAAACATCGCGGGACAGATGCGCGCGAAGCAGATCCCGTTCCAGTTCCAGCGCGGCTTTCGGCGTATTCCGGGACCTGACGACGGCGATTTCCGTGTCGCCCAGCATGGGCAGGCGCCCGGACACGAAAGGGACCAGCGCCCTTGGGATCGCGGTATCCGAGAGGACGGTGATGCCCAGGCCGGCCACGCAGGAAGCGACGACGCCCGCCAGGGACGCGCTGGAGGCCGCGATGCAGAAATCCGTGCCATGGCGTTTTAATGAATTGATGACGGCCCCACGATAGAGACAGGCCTCGTCGAACAGGACCAGGGGAATGGGCGCGTCCTCGGAAAACGTCGCGCCGGGCGCCGCCACCCATCGGAGCCGTTCGCGCGCGAGTGTCTTTCCCACGGCGTTTTGGGCCGGGCGCCTGACAACGGCCAGGTCCAAGGCTCCCTTCTCGAGGCCGTGGTGCAGATGGGCGCTTTGCGCGACCTCGATCCGCAAGGCCAAATCCGGATTGCGGGCCGCGAACCCCTTCAACACGCGGGGAAACCGGTCGAGGGCATAGTCCTCCATGATCCCCACGCGCAGGGTTCCCGCCAGGCTGGATTTGCGCAACGTGGCCAGGGTCCGCGCCTGCAGATCGAGCATCTGTTCCGCCACGGCGCGGACGACAATGCCCCGCTCCGTCAATTCGACCCCCCGCGGCGTGCGGTGAAAGAGCGCCCCGTCATAGAGGGTTTCCATCTTGGAGATATGCGCGCTCACCGTCGATTGAGCGCGTCCGAGCCGCTCGGCCGCCCGGGTCAGGTTTCCAAGCGCCGCGACGACGACGAAACTGCGCAGCACGTCCAGATCGATGGCCAGATCGCGTGATCGAATATCATGATTATATATATCAGATAATCGCATTTTACGATGGTGACACGATCGGCCATGGTGGCGCAATGGAAACGACCGGCACCAAGCACACGACCGTCGCGCTTCTGTCCCGCGAGACACCGCTACACCCGCTCAAGCGGCTGGGCACGGCGCTTGATATCGATCTCTGGATCAAGCGCGACGATCTTGGCGAGATTGGCGGCGGCGGCAACAAGCTGAGGAAGCTGGAGCACATTCTGGGCGTGGCCGTCGACAGCGGCCATGACGTGCTGTTGACCGCGGGATCGGTGCAGTCCAACCACTGCCGCCTGACGGCGTCGGCGGCGACGCGCCTGGGCATGGACTGTCACCTGGTTCTGACCCTGCCCTTCGACGGCCCCGATCCGGCCTACCTGCGGTCCGGCAACCGGGCCCTGTTCGATCTTTTCGGCGCGGAGATCACGATCCTCCGGCCCGGGGAAGACAGCGGTGCGCCGCTGGCGCGGCTGGCCGCCGACCTCAAAAGCCGGGGCCGCGATCCCTTGGTCATCCCCATCGGCGGCTCTTCGCCAAGGGGCTGCCTCGGCTATATCGACGCGGCCGGGGAGATCGCCGGCCAGCTCACCCGGCGGAACCACGGGCCGTTCGACCTGACCGTCTGCGCGTCGGGAAGCGGCGGGATGCAGGCGGGTCTGATCATGGGCAATGCGCGTCACGCTTTCAGCAAACGGATCGTCGGCATGAGCGTCGGCCGGGGGCAGGGCGAACAGACGGAAATTGTCCGGCGCCTGGTCGAGGAAACCCAATTGCTGCTTGACCCGGCGCCGGCCCGGGGTGCCGTCGAGGTATCGGACAGGGCGCGCGGCCCGGGCTACGGACGTTTGGACGCCGGCACGATGCATGCCCTGTCCATGGCGGCGCGGCTCGAAGGCTTGCTCCTTGATCCGGTGTACACCGCCAAGGCCTGCGCCGGACTTCTCGCCATGGCCGCCGACGGAACGATCGCGAAAGGCAGTCGCGTTCTTTTTATCCATAGTGGCGGCTGGCCCGCGCTCTATGCCTATCCGGAAACCCTATCGAAAGGCGACGGTCATGCACCCTGATCCCAAAGGCGTTCCCATCGGACAACCCCATGCCAACCGCCGGGGCACGATCAACCATCTGAGATTGACGGTTCGAAGCATCGCCCGCTCGAAGGCGTTCTACGGCCCGGTCATGGACGACCTGGGCTATCGGCTGGTGGAAGAGAGCCCGACGCGCCTGGCCTGGGCCAGTTGGGCGCCGCACGGCACATTGCATTGGCTGATCATGAGCGCCGCCGACCCGAAAAAAAACCGGGATCACGACCGCTATACCCCCGGTTTCCATCATCTCGCCTGGAACCTGGAAAGCCGCGCGGCCGTCGACGCGTTCCACGACCGCCTCGTCCGGGCCGGCGCCGACATCCTCGACCCCCCCGCCGAATACGATTATGAACCGGGCTACTACGCGTGCTTTTTCAGCGACCCGGACGGCTTGAAACTGGAAGTCATGCATGTGGCGCCCGAGGGCAGTCTGGCATATTGGCGCCGGCTTCGGGAGAAGCATTAACAAAGGAATTCGGCAGGGGCATTGAAAAGGAGACACCCCCTATGGACCTCGATCTGGGCTTGATCCTTCTGGCGGCCTTGCTGACCACGGGCAGCCCGGGCCCCGCGACCCTCGCCATCGCCGGCGTCTCCATGGCCCGGGGACGGCGGGCCGGGCTCGGCCTTGCGTCCGGAATCACGCTGGGCTCCTGGACCTGGTCGGCGGCGGCGGCGCTGGGCATCGGGGCGACCATGCTGGCCCATGCCTGGCTCATCGAGGCGCTGCGCTGGATGGGCGCGGGGTACCTGACCTACCTGGCCCTCAGGGCCGCGCGATCGGCCCTGTCCCCGGACACTCCCGTGGTAGCGGCGATGGGCGGAAGCCGGCGGGCACTCTTCATGAAGGGCCTGGCGCTGCATCTGACCAATCCCAAGGCGATCTTCTTTTTCGGCGCGCTTTACTCCCTGGGCATGCCGCCGGGCGCCGGCTTCGAGGAGCTGGCGACGGTGACGATTGCCGTGGGCGTGCAAAGCCTTGTTGTCTTTCACGGCTATGCCGTTCTGTTCTCGTCCCGGCCCGCGACGGCCTTTTACCTGAAGACGCGGCGGTGGATGGAAGGGGCGTTCGCCATCGGGTTCGCCGCCGCCGGCGTCAAACTGCTGACGACTCGCATGCAATAGGCCCGCATCAGACCGAATATGATCATTGTCCGGCGCTTGGGCCGCGCGGGCGTCAACGGCCCGGCGGGCCCCAATCCGCCGAGAGCGCGTCGTGGAGGCCGCTGACAGCCGCCTGGCCGATCCGATCGGCGAGGCGCTTTTCCAAACCGGCCAAGGCCGCCTTGGCCTTGTCGTCGAGGGTTCGGCCCAACAGCGACAGACAAACCAGCTTGATCCGTCCATCGTTCGGGCTGTCCGTCGTTTCGACCAAGGCCGATTTTTCGAGCTCGCCGACCATTTGGTGCATCGCCTGACGGGTCACGCCGACGCGCCGGGCCAATTCGGAAATACTGGTGCCATCGGCATCGAGGCTGACCAGGGTCATGAACTGGCTGCCTGACAGGCGCGGCAGGTGGGCGGTGTCGGGATCGGCCGCCAAGGCGTCTTCGAACCAACGAAAGGCCTGAACCAAAAGCTTGGCCAAACTATCCCGGCCGCTGAGGGTTGAATCCGCAGGACTCATAAGACCGTCACCGACACGTCAAAATCGTTGACTAAAACTATAGACGACTGCGGCATGTTGTCGAGTCTCCTTATGGTTGATCGGCCCGTCTTGCTTGGTCGACCGGTTCCCGATCATCCCCCCGACCCGGGCGCCCAGTCAGGGGCCGCCAATTCGAAACCATCGAATTCGAAGGCCGGGGTCACGGTACAGCCGACGAGCGACCAGGCATCACCCAATGGCCGGGCCGATTGCCAACAGCCGGCCGGGACGACGACCTGCGGTCGCTGACCCGTGGCCAGGTCGGCGCCCAGGCGGTGGACCTGGACCTCGCCCGACGGCCGGGCCACGGACAATTCGATGCCGCCGCCCGCGTGGTGATGCCAAATTTCGACGGCATCGACGCGATGCCAATGAGAGACCTCGCCGGCCGCGAGAAGATAATAGATGCTGGTCGCCCGGCCGCGGCCGCCTGGCGCAGGCGGCGGGTCGCGGAAGATCTCCCGATAGTGGCCGCCTTCCGGATGCGGCGACAGGCGAAGCGTTTGGATTACCTCCGCCGCGGTCATGGCCGGCGTCCGATCCACCGGCGGTTATTCCTTCGGCACCGTCTGAACCATGGCCGGCGAGGCCGAATACCCGGCATACCAATCGGCGAGGCCAGGGCAGCTGTCACGCCAGCCAAGGTCATCGAACCGGAAATCGAGCCAGCCGAGGGTACAACCGATACAGATGCGGCCGATGGTTTCAGGACCGTCCAGAATGTCGACCTCGTTTTCAAGGCTCGCGAAACAGCGGACCAGCGTCGTATTGGCGCGGTCGACCCAGCTTTGCCGCACGCTGTCGCCAAACAGACGGTATTCAAGGAGCCGGCGGATGCCGGTTTCGAGCATTCCGTCACCCAGCGCGTTGAGGCGCAGCGCCCGCCAGCGTTCGCCGCCGGTGGCCGGGAACAACTTGGCGCCGTCGTGCAGGCTGTCCAGATACTCGCAGATCACGGTCGAGTCGTAGAGGATTTCGCCGCCTTCGGTGATCAAGGCCGGCACCTTGCCCACCGGATTATCGGCCCCGATATCCGTGTCCGGCGCCCAAACGTTCGCCGGAATGTGTTCGATACGGTCGGCCAGGCCGGTTTCGATCGCGGTGATCATGACCTTGCGAACGAAGGGGGAAACGGGGGAATAACGCAGCTTCATTGGCGGAGCTCCCAGGTTGGGGGGTTGGTTTGCCGGCAACCCTAGAGCATGCGGCGTCCATTGGGAAACAGGGAACGGGTCAAGGTTGAGTGACCATCGCCAAGACCCAGGAAAATAGACTACGCCGGCAAATCGATTATGCTCGTCCGCCATGTGGATCGACGTTGTGGACCTTCGAGACTTCTATGCCTCGGCCCTGGGCCAGGCGGCCCGGCGCATGATCCGCTACAAGCTGCGCAGTCATTGGCCGAACACCCGCGGTCAACGGGTCTTGGGCCTGGGCTATGCGGCGCCCTACCTCGACGGCTTCCGCGATGAAGCCGAGCGGGTAATCTGCGCCATGCCGGCGCGCCAGGGGGTCCTGCGCTGGCCTGCCCAGGGCGGCAGCCAGGCAACCCTGGTCGATGAACTGGTGCTGCCGTTTCCCGACCTGTCCATGGACCGTGTAATCCTGGTCCATGCCCTGGAATGCGCCGATCAGGTTGCCCCGCTGATGCGGGAAATCTGGCGTGTAATGGCGGATTCGGGGCGCTTATTGGTGGTCGTGCCCAACCGCTCGGGCCTCTGGGCGCGGTTCGAACGAACCCCCTTCGGCCATGGCCGGCCCTATTCCCCGGGTCAGCTGTCGAAGCTTCTACGCGAGACCATGTTCACGCCGGTGGCGACGGACCGGGCGCTTTACATGCCTCCGTTCCGCACTGCCATGCTGGTTCGTTCGGCGCCCGCTTGGGAACGGGCCGGACAACGGTTCCTGCAGTCTTTCGCTGGCGTCGTCGTGATGGAGGCGATCAAGCAGATATACGCCGCAACCCCGGCCGCCGAACCGCGCCGCCGTCACTATCTGACGATTCAGGGAAGCGGTGCGCGGGCGACCTAGATCGATGGCCTGTCGGACCACCCGCCGACGGGGTTGTCTTTGATTTTTTCAAGGCATGCCGGTATCACTAGCGCCCGGCGCAGCCCCCGCGCCGAGATTTGAGCGGCAAGACGAAACCAAGGCGTCATGGCGAAGCGAACAAACAAACCGACGCTCGACGACCTGCGCCAGCAGATCGACGCGATCGACCGGCAGTTGCATGCCCTAATCATGCAGCGCACCAAGGTCGTCGAGAACGTGCGCGAGTTGAAAAAGAACCAGGCGGTCAAGATTCGTCCGGCGCGGGAGGCGGAAATCGTCTATCGCCTGATGGAACGCCACGAGGGCGGTTTTCCGCGCCGCGAACTGACCCGCATCTGGCGCGAACTGATCGTCGCGACGCTGGGCTTCGAGGGACCGTTCTCGGTTGCCGTCCAGGTGCCGGACAACGCCCCCGGTTATTGGGACTTGGCGCGCGATCAATATGGCAGTTTCACGCCGATGCGCCGATTTACCACCAACGCGCGGGTGATCGAGGCGGTACAGCGCCAGGAGTTCACCCTGGGTGTCTTGCCGTTGCCGGAGAACGACCGCGACGCGGACATGTGGTGGCGGCACCTGGTGACCACGGCCGAGGACGCACCCCGGATCATTGCCCGCCTGCCCTTCGCCGGGCCGGGCAACGGGTTCGAAGCCCAGGGCCTGGAAGCCCTGGTCATCTGCCCCCTGGTCCGGCCCGAAGCGACCGGCCGGGACCGCACCTATCTGGCCGTTGAATGCGAAGAAGACATCGCCTTCAGCACCGTCAACCAGGCGTTGGAGGCCTTGGGCTTTTCCGCCGTGTTCAACCAGATGTGGCACGAACCGTCGCGCCCGGCCGCCTGGACCTGGCTGGTCGAAGTCTTCGGTTTCGTCGATCCCGACCGGGAGCACCTGGAAAACCTGAAGGAAACCGTCGCCGGACGGGTCAGCCGGGTCATTCATCTGGGCACCGCGGCGACGCCCTTGAGCGAAGCGGAATTGGACGGGGAGACACCGCCGTGACTCCCCCCCGTCCCCAGCCGGGCATCCTCGACATCGCCCCCTACAAGGGCGGCGAGTCGACCATTCCGGGCGCCGGCCGCGTGATCAAGCTGTCGTCGAACGAAGGCGCCTTTGGCCCCAGCCCCCTGGCGGTCAGGGCGATGCAGGATGCCGCGCAAGACATTCACCGCTATCCCGACGGCCATGCGACGGCCCTGCGCCAGACCCTTGCCGACGCCCACGGACTGGACCCGAACCGCCTGGTCCTGGGCGCCGGGTCGGACGAAATCATCAACATGCTTTGTCAGGCCTATGCCGGGCCCGGCGACGAGGTCCTGTATTCGGCGCACGGCTTCCTGATGTACGCGATTTCCGCCAAGGCCGCGGGGGCGACGCCGGTGACCGCGCCGGAAACGGACCTCAAGGCCGACGTGACGGCGTTGTTGGCCGGGGTCACGGACCGCACCCGCCTGGTGTTCATCGCCAACCCGAACAACCCGACGGGGACCTACCTGACGGTGGAGGAAATGACCCGCTTGCGCGCGGGCCTGCCCGATGACGTGATCTTGGTCGTCGACGCGGCCTATGCCGAGTATGTCGGCCGCGACGACTATACCGACGGCCTTGCCATGGCCCGCGATCTGGACAACGTGGTGATGACCCGGACGTTCTCGAAAATGTACGCATTGGGCGGGGCTCGGCTCGGCTGGTGCCTGGCGCCGTCACGGATCGCCGACGTCCTGAACCGGGTGCGCGGCCCGTTCAACGTCTCGGTCCCGGCCCAGGCGGCCGGCCTGGCCGCCCTGCAAGACCGGGCATTTGCCGAAAAATGCCGCGCCCATAACGACGAATGGTTGAAACGGACCCAGGACGCGCTCCGCCAACTGGGGCTGTTCCTGCCCGATGGCGTCGGCAATTTCGTGCTGGTCCGTTTCCCCGACGAGCCTGGGCGACGTGCCGAAGAGGCGGATGCCCATTTGAAATCCCAAGGCATCATCGCCCGCCGGGTCGCCGGTTACGGCCTGCCCGACTGTCTGCGCATCTCCATCGGCCAGGCCGATGAAATGGAAGCCGTGATCGCTGCCTTGCGTGATTTCATGGGGGCCGAAGACGCATCGAAGGAGACAGCATGACCGCTCCCCTGTTCGAACGGGCCGCCTTTTTGGGCTTCGGGCTGATCGGCTCGTCATTGGCGCGGGTGATGCGCCGCGGCGGGCTGGTCGCCGAAATCGCGGTCTGCGCCCGGCGGGCCGAAACGCTGGACGCGGCGACCCGCCAGGGCCTAGCCGACCGGACGACGACCGATCCGGCCGATGCTGTCGGCGATGCCGACCTGGTCCTGGTCTGCACGCCGCTTGGCGCCTATGGCCAGGTCATTCAGGCCGCGGCGCCGGGCCTGATGCAGGGGACCATCGTTACCGACGTCGGATCGACCAAGCAATCGGCGATCGCCGACCTGAAGCCGCATCTGCCGGACGGGGCGCACTTGGTGCCCGGCCATCCGGTGGCCGGGACCGAGCATTCCGGGCCGGAGGCCGGTTTCGCCGAACTGTTCGAGGGTCGCTACACGATCTTGACGCCGGAACCGGGGACGGACCCGGCAGCGACCGATGCCGTCGCCGAGTTGTGGCGGCGGGCCGGCTCAAAGGTCGAGATCATGGCCCCGGACCATCACGACCAGGTCCTGGCCATCACCTCGCACCTGCCGCATCTGATCGCCTATACCATCGTCGATACGGCGGTCCAGCTGTCGGACGACCTGCAGAAAGAGGTCATCCAGTTTTCGGCCTCGGGCTATCGCGACTTCACGCGGATCGCCGCCTCGGACCCGGTGATGTGGCGCGACATCTTCATCAACAACCGGGAAGCGGTGCTCGACATCCTGGGCCGGTTCACGGAAGACCTGACCGCCATGCAGCGCCACATCCGGCGCGGCGACGGCCAGGCCCTGGAGCAGGTCTTTACCCGGACCCGGGCGGTGCGCCGGGGCGTCATCGACATGAAGCAGGACAAACCGGACACGCCACCGGAAGGAAACCGCGGAACCTGAGCGCCCTTAGTGGGCGCGACAGTGGCTTCGCGCCAAGATGACAGCGAAAGCTAAGCGGCCCCGCAGGTCTAGTGCTTGTGCCCGCCCATGCCCTTATGGTCCATCTTCATGTCCGTCATCCCCTTGGGCGCCTTTTTCATCACCGGCACCTCCAGAGTGATCTCGCCGGCCGTCTCGAAGGTCAGGGTCAAGGGCATGGTGTCGCCGTCCTTCAAGGGTTGCTTCAGGCCCATGATCATCACATGATAGCCGCCGGGCTTGAGCGCGGCCGTGACGCCGGCCGCAACGGGAATGCCCGAAACCTCGCGCATCCGGGCGATGTTGCCGTCCATCACATGCTCATGGATTTCCACTTTCTTCGCCACCGGCGTTGCACCGGCAACCAGTTTGTCCGCCTTCGTGCCCATATTGCTTATCAGCATATAGGCGGCGGTGTTGGGCGCCTGGCCGATGGAGGCCCGGACCCAGGGGGTGGCCACCTGTATTTTGGTCGCGCCATGTTTATGGTCGGCAAGCGCGGGCCAGGCGGCGGCCAGGCAGAGACCGGCGACGGCAAGGATTACTCGCATTTTCGGAATGGACAGCATTCGTTTTCTCCTTGAAGGGCGCAATCAGAACGCCTTTTGATACCCCAGCGTAAGCATCCATTTGTTGCCCAACTGGGGTCCGTTCAAATCCTGATGAACGGGCAGGGTGAATTCCATGGCCAAACGGTGACCACGGGCCGGGCCGGATTGGCCCATGAGATTCAAACCGAAGGAAACGTCAATCCGTTCTCCCCGTAATTGTCGGGATCGGCCGTCTGGTTCGGAACGGCAATCGCGGCATCGATACCGTCGATCTTGTTGGTTGTCGAGCCGGTCACGCGAAACGACGTGGAGATCCAAGACGCCCATTGGTAGGCGGCCCAGGTATTGAGGCTGACCGAGCGGCCAAGCGAATACCCTCCACCGTTCTTGCCAATGGGAACGAAACCCGAGACCTGGGCACCCCAGGATAGATCCTCCAGGCGCCCGTTGTAGGTCAGACCCGGCAGGACATCGAAGGTTCCCGAACCCAACTGCATGGCGTAGGGTGCCCTTAGCTTCGGCGTTCCCCCGGCAGGGGTCAGGATTTCGGCCTGCTCCTTGCCGGACCCCGTTGGCAGGCTGAGCCCCGGATTGGCGTGAAGCCGATGCACACCGTCACGATAGAGCTTGATCAGACCCGAGACCCGGGTGTCCGATATGCCCTTGGTATCGACGTCGAAGTTGCCGCGAACGGTCGTGCCGGACATCCCGGCATAGGTCCGATGCGACATGGTCTTGATGGTGTAACCGCCCATCGCCATCAAGGTCAGCCAATCGGTCGGCGCGTACATCGCACCCACCATGTACATGTCCATCCGCATTTCAAGCGGCACGACGCGCAAGTAGGAGGGTGGTCCGAAGCGGTTGGCGATGGTCGTGACAATGGTGTCCGGCGACAGCTCGTCGGTGCCGTTGAGACTGTCTTCCATGCGCATGGTCATGTATCGATAGCTGACCATCCATTCCCCGACCTCGTGCATGTGGTCGCCCATCACGGCGATCGGCGCATGACCGTCGGCGCGCAGGGCCGGCAAGCCGTCCGCCCCTTCGACATGGGAGACCTCGACCGCGCCGGGACGACCGGTTTGCAGGTTTCCGCCAAACGACAGGGCCGGGAAATTCATCGGAACGACGTCGGTCAGCGCCGAGGACGGACCGTGCAAGGTCGCCGCGGCAAACGCCGCGACAGCCAAAAGCATTTTGGTTTTCATGGTTTACTCGATCTTTCTTGGACCGTTGTGGTTCCTCTTAGGGTGCCGGGCTTGCGGGCCTCAGCGCACGAAAAGGAAGCTGCTTAGGTGGTCAGGAAAAGATCAAGGAGGGTGGTGCGCGCGGCGCGGCGCGGTGGTCAAACCCGCCAAAAGCGGGCGTTTGGCGGGTTTCGAAAACGATGCGGTCCAGCGCACCGGAATGATAGGCGGCATCACCATGCAGGCAGGTCGGCGACACGCCTTGGCAAGAGCTGCACAGCAGGCAATCGGCCAAACCCGGTTGGGCCCGGGATTCGTCCTGCCCGCCAAGCTTTTTGGTGCCGTTCGGCGTGCAGATCACGGCCAGAGCCGCCAAAAGCCCGCTGGGGCCGCCACCCTCGGCAGTATCTTGATGTCCCGCCTGGACCGGTTGCGCCATGCCCAGGGCAACGACCAGCAGCTTCAACCACATGGTCGTGACAACCATGATGCCGGCATGACGCCGCCAGCGGCTTCGCCCGCCCGGTTGGTTGAACGGATTGGTCATTACCTGCGTTCTGCCCACGCCATGGAAACTTACACCGCTTGAATTGGTAGCTTTGCGTGTAATACCTGTCAACGGCTGGTGGTGTCGCCCATGAGCAAACCCCGGGCAAAGCCGGACGGACGGCGCCGATTCGAATTCAGACCGTCAAGCGAAGGGCAGCCTAGGTCTTGTCGGTCATATCGGTGTCGTGGCCGGTCGCTGTGTCGTCGTTTGCCATATCCTCATCGCCCGTCCCCTTGCCCTTCAACCATTGACGCTTGCCGCAGGTCACGCAATGGGCGCATTCAGCGCCATGGGGACGTCCCGGCAGCGGCCCGTCGCCGCCACCGGCGCCGGGCGAGCAGATCACCGCGAGCGCCGCGAGAATGTCCGCGGTCGCCGGGTCCGCCCGGTTTTCGGCGAACGGCACGGATGCCGCCGCCGGCACCGACAGTTTCAGACAGAATCCCAGCACGGCGACACAGGCCACCACCTGCCGCCAGCGGCGCGATTTTGCCGTTGTCGCATTCATGGCGGCAAACTTAATCGGAATCCGGCGGTCGCGACTTGAGGCGGATCAAGTGCCGGTAAATCCGCCTGCCGGGCGATCGATCCGCAGCGGGCGGCCTACATGGGAATGCCGATCCGGTCGCTGGCCCGCCGCCACTTGGTCTTGTCCTCGGCATCGAAGACGATGGTCTCGTCATAGGGCGCGATGCCCCAGTCGCCGCGCCGCATTTCGTTCTCCAATTGGCCCGGCCCCCAACCGGCGTAACCGAGGATCACCAGATGGCGGCGCGGCCCCTTGCCGCGGCTGATGTCCTTGACGGCCTTGAGGCTGGCGGTCACGGCAACGGCGCCGCGGATCATCGCCGTGCCCTCGGTTTGATAGTCGTTGGTGTGCAGGACGAAACCGGCGTCCCGCTCCACCGGGCCGCCCAGGCCGAGGCGGATTTCGATCGTCGGATCGACGTCGTCCGGCGGCGTCATCTTCAAGCCGACCATGAAGTCCGCGGCCGGCCCCCGGCCCAGCGGCCGGTTGACGATCAGGCCGAAGGCGCCCTCGGCGTCGTGATCGGCCAGGTAGATCACGGTTTCGGCGAAGTTGGGGTCGTCCACGGTCGGCGCCGCGACCAGCATCTGGCCGGAGAAATATGGACCGAATTGCGGCGGTTCCGCCCGCGCCCCACCCGCGACCAAGACGACCAGAATGACAAACGCCCGCAACATGCTCCCAGCCTAACAGATCGCGGCCGGCCGATCAGCCGCCGGATGCATCCCGCCGGAACCAGTCGACGGGTTTCAGGCGAAACAGCCGGACCGCGCCCAAAGTCACCCAGCGGTCCTGCAGGGTCAGCGGCAGGTCCAGGCGCTTGGGCCCGCCGGGCGGACCCTTGGCCATCAGGCCCAGCGCGATTTGCGCCGCCGTTGCCGCGCCTGGTGTCATGGCCCCCGCGCGGCGCAGCGCTTCGACGGTTTCCCCATGGCCGGTGATGCGCGCCGAAAAAGCGCCGATCGGCTGGCCGTCGCGATCAACCGACATCGTGCCTTCGCCATTCAGGTTCAGGGGTCCATAGGTGAGACCGAGCGATTTCACCTCCAACACGCCACCGGCTTCGCGCCAGGCATGCACCGCATCCGGCCAGACGCCGGATTTCGACGGCGGCACCGGCGGGATCAACAGGGCCAGATCCAGCGTCAAGCGGTCGATCTCGCCGCCGAAAGGTCCCTCAGGGGCGTCCTGCGCGGAGAGGTCCAAGCCCTTTGCGTCGATCGTCAACGGCAAGCGTAATGGATCGTGCGCAAGGTCTTCAGGCGTCGGCAGATATTGCGTCAACAACCCCCGGACGGTGACCGTCCGACCGGCCTTTTTGGATATTTCCGCGTTGGCCAGCCAAGCCTCCCAACGGGCGACTTTCCCGGCCTCGATCTCGACCCAACCCTCAAGGCCCATGGCCTCCATGATGATCGGCTGCGCGCGCTCCAGGTCCTGCGAACGATGTCGACCCGGTGCCCGCCAATGGAGCCTGTCAAGTGACCATGGCGCCGCCCAAAGCACGATTTCCGGCCCTTCCCAAATGTGGCCGTCGACAGCCAGCCGGGAAATACTGGGCGACTGGATCCGAACCTCGACGTTCAATGGGAACCCCCCGGTTCGAATTCCGCCGTGGGAAACCTCGACGCCCGCGTTTCGCTGCGCCTTGATCCAGGCGTCGATCTGGTTTTCCACCGTGCCGGCGACGGCGAACCAATAAATCACGTAGCCCAGCAGAGCGACCAGCGGCAGGGCCACGGCGATGCGCCGGGCGCGGGCCGGCGCGCGATCGGTCGGGCGGCGGGACGAACGTTTGATCATGACACCTTATAGCACTGGATAGCACTGGCGGGAGCGGCCGTGCTTGCCTATCAATGGTCTCATGACTGGCCAGACGGAGAACAACGACCTTTGGGTCTTCGCCTACGGCTCGCTGATGTGGGACCCCGATTTTCCGCATCTGGCGGCGCGGCCGGCGCGGCTCTACGGCTATCACCGGGCACTCTGTCTCTATTCCTTCGATTATCGCGGCACGCGCAACAAACCCGGCCTGGTCCTGGGCCTCGACCGGGGCGGCTCCTGCCGGGGGCTTGCCTACCAAATCGCCGCCAAGAACCGGGACGCGGTGATCGCGCGGGTCACGGCGCGGGAAGCGTCGCAAGGCGAATACCATCTCCGGTGGCTGCGCGTCCGCCTCGGCCCGCCGGCGGAAAACGCCGGGCCGGGAACCCGGAATGATCCCGCCACCGTCACCGCCCTGACCTTCGTCGCCAATCGCGACAACCCCCATTACGCGGGCAAGCGCGACCCCGGGGACGCCGCCCGATTGGTCCGCCAGGGACAGGGCCGGCGCGGCGCCTGCGTCGATTACCTGAGGAACACGGTCGAACACCTACGCGAGATGAGGATAAGGGATCGGGGATTGGAGGGGGTGCTGCGGCTAGCCATCAAACTATAGGTGGCCGATAGCCGTTGCCCACCTAGGAACCGTTGGGATACGTGATCCACAACATTACGTAGCTCCTTCACAT
Source organism: Rhodospirillales bacterium (assembly GCA_028282185.1). GTDB lineage: Bacteria > Pseudomonadota > Alphaproteobacteria > Rhodospirillales > Casp-alpha2 > UBA1479. The sequence goes on along the minus strand of JANQIJ010000236.1, from coordinate 3,113 downwards.
AAATGGAAACGTGTAATTGGCGCCAGGTTTTGGTGGTTCTTTGACAACCTGAGTTGACGTAAGCTTTTGATGAAGCGTCGGATTAGACTTAGCTAGCTTGGCAAGACACGCTTCTCTGCTACCAAGATGCCGTTTTCCTGTACGAACTTCAGAAATCCGACCTTGGTTTACGTCGTAATCCGCAGCGATCCTGTGATTGAATTCACCCTTGAAGATGCGGAACCAAATGTCGACTGCATCGTTAAAGGAGAGCGTTGGGCTAGGCTGTGATCCAGAAAAAACCATTTTCGTTACCTACTCCGTTAAGGTACGAAAACCGTCTTGAACGCGGGATGCTTCCAACATAATGTTGGATCGGGAGGGTAGTTTACCCATGTGGACTCGACGACGGTTTTCGCTAACTAGATTGCCGAGTCTCGCTCCTATTAAGCGGTTCAAGGCCAGCACCTTGGACCGCTTTTTAGTTCAGAATTTGAACTAACATTAAATTTCAGCACCACTACTGTTTCAGGGTCAAGATGCACAGAAAAATTATTTAAAATCAAATAGTAAGATTTTTTTCCTTCGACATTAAGGCGTCTTAAAAGAAGTACATTTTCTCGATTCGCAGACTAACTGCACTTCGAATACCCGCAACTGGTGCAGGTATCACAGCCCTCCTGGCGGATAAGGGAGGCTTGAGCGCATTTCGGGCATTGCCGGAAGGGAGCCGCCCCGCCCGAGACAGTGCCAAGACCCAGGGTTGCCTGACCCTGATTGGCACCGCCGGAAGCGGAAGCACCGACCGCGCCGGGGGCGTTCACCGCCACCTCTTGCGGCATGTCCTGGGCCTCCCGATCCGCGTTCGGGTTGGGCAGGAAGCCCGACTGGATCATGTGCTGCTCGATGACGCCGCCGATGGCCGCCAAGAGCGACGGCACGTACTTGCCGCCCATCCACTGACCGCCCCGGGGATCGAACACGGCCTTCAGTTCCTCGACCACGAAGGACACGTCGCCGCCGCGCCTAAACACGGCCGAGATCATGCGCGTGAGGCCGACCGTCCAGGCATAGTGTTCGGTGTTCTTGGAATTGATGAAGATCTCGAAGGGGCGGACCCGGCCACTGTCATCCAGGACATCGTTGATGGTGATGTAGATGGCATGGTCGCTTTCGGGCCAGCGGACTTTATAGGTCTTGCCTTCCAATTCGCCCGGCCGGTCGAGCGGCTGGAACATGCGCACCACGGCGCCACTGTCGCCCTCGTCCTCGGGCCGGGCGGTCTTGACGGCGGGCTCCAATGGCAGTTCGGGCTCGGCCGCGTCCTGGGCCTTCTGGTCGTCCTTCACTTCCAGCACCGCGCCGGTGACATCGTTGGGCCGGTAGGTGGTGCAACCCTTGCACCCAAGCTCGTAAGCCTGGACATAGACGTCCTTGAAATCCTCGAAGGAGATGCTTTCCGGCACGTTGATGGTCTTGGAAATGGATGAATCGATGAACTTCTGCACGGCCGCCTGCATGACCAGATGGTCGTTGGGGCTGAGCCCTTGCGCGTCGACGAAGGCGTCGGTCAGTTCCGCGTCGGGGCCATAAAGCTTGCGATACAAGCGATAGGCATAATCCGAGACTTCTTCTTCCCGCCGCCCGCCGTCGGGCATCAGGACATGGCGCGTGTACTTGAAGGAGAACACCGGCTCCAACCCGGAGGACACGTTGTCGGCAAAAAGCGAGATCGTGCCCGTGGGTGCCACGGATGTGAGCAGCGCGTTGCGGATGCCGTGCGCGCCGATGGCTTCCCTCACGTCCCGGTCCAAGCCCTGAACATGCCGGCCCGCCAGATAGGGCGCCGCATCGAACAAGGGGAAAGCGCCCTTTTCCTTCGCGAGATCGACCGAGGCGAGGTAGGCGGACCGTTGGATCGCGCGGAGCCAGGTCTCGGTCAGGCGCACGGCCTGGCTGCCCCCGTAGCGGGCGCCGCACATGATCAGGGCGTCGGCGAGCCCCGTGACGCCCAGGCCGATGCGCCGCTTGGCCCTGGCTTCGTGGCGCTGCGCCTCCAGCGGGAAGTTCGAGGCATCGACCACGTTGTCCATCATGCGGACGGCCGTGCGGACCAGGTCGTCCAGCTTGGCGGCATCGATTCCGGCGTCCAATTCGAACGGACGGTCGACCAGGCGCGCCAGGTTCACCGACCCCAGCAGGCAGGCGCCATAGGGCGGCAGCGGCTGTTCGCCGCAGTTATGGACGTAGAGCCCGTTCGCGTCGAAGGCATTGATCCCCGGCACCTGAACGTCGAAGACCTCGGCTTCGCCCAACGGCTCAATCTTGGAAACAACGGCGACGAACGGCTCCCGGTTGAGGGCGCGCTTGTAGCCGGACAAGGCCGCCGCAAGCCGGGCCTGCTTGGCGGTATCGATGAAGCCGACGCGCTCTGAGAACACCGCGAGATTGTCGCGTGAGATGATCAATTCATGCTGTGCCCTGGTCTCGTATTCGCTTGAACCGCCCCGGCCGTCGGGCAGAACCCGGGTGCCGGCCGGACGCCTGTCGCAATGGACGGTCGAAGCGACACCCAGGCGAAGCAGCATCCGCTGCACCGCTTCGAGCCGAGGCAGGTCACTCTGCGCCAGGCGGACGGACAGGCCTTTATCATGGGTTCCCTGAACGCTGCCGTCGGCATCAAACAGACCGCGCAGGAACCCGGTGTAGAAATCCGAGGACTGCCGCTCCACAGTCGGGGTGATCGCCTTCTGCCCGGGCTTCAGGCCGAGACGGACCGCCAAATCCCCCAGCACAGCGGATTTCAGACGGAACTCATTCCGTCCCTTAATTTCCGACCAGCCGGCGAAATCGGCCCGATGCGGCAGCGTCCGCACACAGCGTTCGGCCTCGGCCATGACGGCATCCACACCGTCTCCGGCATGCCCGCCGTTGGACGCGATCGCCGAACGCCAGACGGAAAGAACGGCCGCCTCAGCCTTCAGGGTGCCGTCGCCGACCAGCAGGCCCAAGAGATACCCCGTCTCCAGGTTTCCTTCGCCCCGCCAGGACCGGACGTCACGATGATCATGCAGGACGACCACGTCACCGGGGACAAGATCGCCCGCCGGGGCCCATTCCGTTTCGCACGACCA
>JANQIJ010000228.1 GCA_028282185.1 Rhodospirillales bacterium | reverse complement strand
CTGGCGGCATGTGCGGGATCGCGGGCAGCATCGGCGGCACGCCGACATCACCGGACCGGGGCGGCGCGGCATTGGCCGCCTTGCACCATCGCGGCCCCGACGCCCAGGGCCGCCGGGAATTGAAGCTCGGCGATCAGGCGGTCTCGCTGTTCCATACCCGGCTCTCGATCATCGACCTGGATCCCCGCGCCAATCAGCCCTTCGAACGCGATGGACTGGTGATCACGTACAACGGCGAGATCTACAACTACCTGGAAATAAAGGATGAATTGGAAAATTTGGGCGACACTTTCATGACCCAATCGGATACGGAGGTCCTTTTGGCGGCCTGGCGCCGGTGGGGGTCTGGCTGCCTGGACCGCTTGGAAGGCATGTGGGCCTTCGCTCTGGTCGATCAAAACGCCGGCACCCTGACACTTTGCCGCGACCGGTTCGGGGAAAAGCCGCTCTATCTTTGGCCCAAGGACGGGATGCTGTACTTCGCGTCAGAGGTCAAGGCGCTTACGGCCATGGCCGGGGAACGTCCCGGCGTCAACCCAACCCAGGTCCTGCGCTATTTGACCAACGGGTTCCGGGCCCTCTATGCGAAGGGCGACACCTTCTTCGACGGCGTCTTCGAACTGCCGCCCTCGACCTTTCTGACGTTGACGACCGCCGAATTGCGCCGGCCCGAATTCTATTGGCAGCTCAGGCAAATCCCCAAACCCATGTCGGCGGACGACGCCATGGAAGGTGCGCGCGATTTGTTGTTCCGGTCCGTGGAACTGCGGCTGCGTGCCGACGTGCCCTTGGCCTTCTGCCTTTCGGGCGGCGTCGATTCTTCGACGCTGGCGGCCATCGCCGCCAAGCAGCTGGGCCACGACATCCAGTGCTTTTCGATCATCGACCGGGACGAGCGCTATGACGAAAGCCGAAATATCAATTTGATGGTGGAGGCGTTGGGCTGCCGGCATTACGCCGCCCATACATCCACCAAGGGGTTTTTCGAGCGCATGTCGGCGCTGATCGCCGGCCACGATTCGCCGATCGCAACGATCAGCTATTACGTCCATTCGTTCCTGTCGGAAGCGATCCGGGAAGCAGGCTTCAAGGTGGCGATCTCGGGCACCGCGGCGGACGAACTCTACACCGGCTATTACGATCACTATTCCATGTGGCTGGCCCGCATGTGGAAGCACGCCCAGGTCGATCCGGCCGTGGATTTCGACCGGGTCCTGGCCGACTGGCAGGACAGCTTCGGCCGACACGTGAACAATCCGCAACTGCAGGACCCCCTGGTCTTCGTCAAGGCGCCGGACCACCGCGACCACATCCTGCTGGATCAAGACGTGTTCGAGAGCCTGCTGGCCCAGGACTTCCACGAACCCTTAGAGGAAACCGCCTTCACCGACGACCTGTTGCGCAACCGCATGATGAACGAACTGTTCCACGAGATCGTGCCGGTGATCCTGCATGAAGACGACAGCAATTCGATGCAGTATTCCGTCGAAAACCGGTCGCCCTTCCTGGACCGCCGGTTGGCCGAGTTCCTGTTCAGCGTGCCCACGGAATACCTTATCGGTGGCGGTTATTCGAAGCTTCTCTTGCGCCGGGCCGGCAAGGGCCTGGTGCCGGACGGGGTGCGCCTGGACAAACGCAAGCGCGGCTTCAACGCATCCATCGATTCCCTAGTCGACCGCAAGGACAAGGCGACCCGCGACCGGCTTTTGGCCGACGGCGCCATCTTCGATTTGGTGGACCGGGACAAATTCATCCGCTTCCTGGACCAGGACATGACGCCCAACAGTTTCTCGAAATTCTTGTTCAGTTTCGTTTCCGCCCGTACCTTCCTCGACCAACAGGAGGCATCGTCGGCATGACCGCTGATCCGCAAATCCGGAACGGAGGCCGCCCATGACCAAGATCGTCGGCGTGATCCAGGCCCGCCTGACCTCCATCCGTCTGGCCCGCAAGGCCCTGCTGCCGCTTTGCGGCCGGCCGGTGATCCATCATTTGTTCGACCGGGCGCTGAAGATCGATGGCCTGGACGATTGGGTGCTGGCGATCCCCGAGGGCGAAGCGCATGATCCCATCGAGGAAGCGACAGCGGACTACCCAGAGATCAAGGTGATCCGTGGCCCGGACGACGACCTGGTGGTGCGGTTCCTGATGGCCGCCGACATGACCGGCGCGGATATCCTGGTGCGGATGTGGGGCGACTGCCCGGTGACCGACCCGGGGCTGGCCTCGGGCCTGTTGCGGGCGGCACAGGCCGCCGACGTCGCCTGGGCGCATTACCCCGGGATTTCAGGCTATCCCGAAGGCGTCGAAACCCATGTCCTGAAGGTATCGGCCCTGCGCGCCCTGGCCGACGAAAGCGACGACATGTACGAACGGGAAACCATGATCCCGTTCTTCGAACGCCAGCCCGATCGCTTTCCCAGCCTGGAAATCCATCGCAAGCCCGACCGCAGCCACCTGAAATGCCTGCTGGATACGGAACACGATTACCGCCGCATCACGCGAATCTTCGAAATCCTTTATCCGGATAATCCATTGTTCGAAGTCGCCGATCTGGAGGCGCTGGCCGCCCGCGAACCGAAGCTTCTCGATCCGACCTATCGCGTGCCGAAGGACGCCTGAGGCAAGGAGCGGCGGGCATGATCGGGATCATCGATTACGGGCTTGGCAATCTGACCTCGGTTCTGGGCGCGGTGACCAAGGTGGGCTTCGACGGCGTGATCTCGTCCGATCCGGGCGAACTGGCCGATTGCGAGAAACTGATCCTGCCCGGTGTCGGCGCCTTTCCCGAAGGCATGGCCAACCTTAACGACCGCGGCCTGGTCGACGTCCTGGACGACCAGGTGCGCCAGCGGCGGGTACCGATCCTGGGCATTTGCCTGGGGTTTCAATTGCTTGGAAATAACAGCACGGAGTTCGGCGAGACCGATGGCCTCGGCTGGATCGATGCGCCGGTGACCGTTCTGACGCCAGACGACGCGGCGCTCCGCGTTCCCCATGTGGGTTGGAACGAGGTCTTGCAGGCGTCCGACTGCGTCCTGTTCGACGGCATCGACGACGGCGCGCTGTTCTACTTCGTGCATACCTACAAGATGGAACTCCCCTCGGGCGGCGTCGCCGTGGGCACATGCGATTACGGCGGCCGGTTCACGGCGGCGGTGCAGAACGGCAATGTCTTCGGCACCCAATTCCATCCGGAAAAAAGCCAGCAATGCGGCCTGGCCCTGTTGCGCAACTTCCTGGAAAAGACCTGAGATCATGCTGCGCAACCGCCTGGTCACCGTCCTGACCTTCAACGAAGGCACCCTGTTCCGGACCAAGCTGTTCGAACCGGATTACCGCTATACCCATAACTTCGTCGATAGCTGGTCCGTGGACGAGATCGTCATGCTCGACGTCTCCCGCGACCCGACCCATGACAAGCAGTCATTCTATGACGTGGTCACCCAGTTCGCCAAGGAATGCTTCGTGCCCTTGGCCGTGGGTGGCGGCATCCGCTCCATGGAAGACGTCCGGCAAATGATGGCCGTGGGCGGGGACAAGGTCGTGGTCAATTCCGGCGCCGTCGAGCGGCCGGAACTGATCACCGAGATCGCCGAGGCCTATGGCTCGCAATGCGTTGTCCTGTCCATCGACGCCCGCAAGAAGGACGGGGAAGACGGCTATGAAGTTTTCTCCCACTTCGCAGGGCAGGCCACGGGGATGACGCCGGCGGACTGGGCCCGGCGCGGTCAGGAACTGGGCGCCGGCGAGGTTCTGATCACGTCCGTCGAGCGGGACGGGTCCCTGCAGGGCTACGACCTGGCGCTCTGCCGCCAGGTGGCCGACGCGGTCAGCGTGCCGGTCCTGGGTCTGGCCGGCGCCGGCAACTGGAAACATTTCGTCGAAGGCATCGAACAAGGCGGCTTGTCCGCCGTCTGCACCCAGAACATCTACCACTTCACGGAAACCAGCATCGCCAGCGCCAAAAAATTCATGGATCGGAAAGGTATTCGCGTCAGATTATAGGCTGACTTCACATTGGGAAGAGACCCGCCCGTGGTAATCTATTGCAAGACCAGCCTGATGCCGGACACGCGCCCCCGGATCGTGTTCGACGACGACGGGGTATGCAATGCCTGCCATACGGCGGCGGCAAAGGACGCCATCGACTGGGACGCCCGGCGGGCCGAGTTCCTGGAATATGTCGAGCGTTTTCGGCCCAAGGACGGTTTCTACGACTGCATCGTGCCCTGGTCCGGCGGCAAGGATTCCAGCGCCATCGCCTATAAGCTCAAGTTCGAGTTCGGGCTCAACCCGCTGCTGGTCACCTATTCGCCCATGATGCCCAACGACATCGCGGTCCATAACCGGGAGGAAATGATCAACCTGGGCTTCGACCACCTGATGGTGCGCTCGAACCAGAAGGTCTGCCGCCGTTTGGCCCGGCGGTTCCTGACCGAGCGCGGCGACCCGAAAATCCATTGGCACGCGGGGATCAACGCCGTGCCCGTGCAGGTGGCCGTGAACTACGACATCCCGCTGATCTTCTATGCGGAACACGGGGAAAGCGAATACGGCGGCCGGGTGCTGTCGGAAGAGCATTTGAAGATGCGCGATTTCGCGGAAGTCCTGGAACACCAGATCGGCGACGATCCCTACAACTGGATGGACGAAGAGATCGAGGAAAAGGACCTCGCCCCCTATCTCTATCCCGACCAGAACGCGGTCGATGAGGTCGGCGTCAAGGCCTTGTACTTCGGCTACTTCTTCCGCTGGTCCATGAAAGAGAACTACGACTTCATCAAGGACAAGATCGATTTCCAACTGGCCGAAAACGGCCGCACGGATGGCACCTTCACCAATTTCGACAGCCTCGATGACAAGATCGACAATCTCTATTACTATATGCAGTTCATCAAATTCGGCTTCGGCCGCGCCGTGCGCGATGCTTGCCGCATGATTCAGAACAACCAGATGACCCGCGACGAGGCCCTGGAATTGGCGCGAAGATACGACGCCGAATTCCCCAAGACCTATCATGACGAACACCTGGACTACCTGATGATGACGGCGGCGGAGTTCACCGAAGTCGTCGACAAACACCGCGACCCCGAGATCTGGGACCGGCAAGGCAACAACTGGGTGCTGCGCCATCCCTTGGCATAGATTGAGGTGATGTGAACGGCATTTCGCCGGCAGGAGCATGACGCAAATGACGCAAACCGGAGTGGTAATCTTCGCGCGCATGGGCTCGTCGCGCCTGCCGGGCAAGTCCCTGACGGATCTGGGTGGGCGGGTCGTCCTGGGCCGCCTCATCGACCGCATGGCCGGTCTGAAAGAGACCGCGAAGCTGATCGTCGCCACCTCGGACCAACCCGCCGACGACGCCATTCAAGCGTTCTGTGAAACGGACGACACCTGCCGGCGCCTCGGGATCGAGGTGTTTCGGGGGGACCATCTGGATGTGCTGGGCCGCGCCCGGGCGGCTGCCGATTATTTCGACATAGATCCCCTGGTCCGGCTTTCCGGCGACAGCCCCTTCATGGATGCCGCCGTCATATGCGGCCTGGAAGCGTGTCTTGCCCATTTGCCTGTGCCGGTAGATGTTTTCGAGGACGACAATCGAGTTGTCGACCACCATGCCTACGGCAAAGGCCATGGCGGCAAGGCTGATGACGTTCAACGTCCGATCAAACCACAGCATCGCCAGGAAGGTGCTGATCATGCTGATGGGAATCGCGACGGCGACCACAAGTGTGCTTGTAAC
>JANQIJ010000219.1 GCA_028282185.1 Rhodospirillales bacterium | reverse complement strand
ATGGCGGTGAAACGGCGACCTTGACGTCCCTCACCGATGCCGGCGGTACGATTTCCGTGACCTTCAACGGCACCGGCGAACGGGTGTTCTCCAACACGGGCGGCAATTCCCTGACGCTGACCTTCGGCACGGCGACCTTCAACATCCGGGCGTCGACCAATACCGACGTGACGGTCACCCAGGGCCAGGTCATTTCCCTGCAGGTCGTCTCCGCCGTTGACGCCACCGCCTATGCCACGGGCAGCTCCACCGCCGTGACGGTCGCCGCGGGCCTTTTGGCGCAGTTCTCCGGGGCCGTGCTCTCCACCGGCGGCACCAGCAACGTGGTCAGCATCACTTCCACCGGCGGCGCCTTCCAGTCCGGCGTCGACTTCGTCAGCGAGGGCGAACCGGTCGCGCTGGAATCTATCATTGTCGAGTTGGATTCGGCGCTTGCCGTGCTGCGCACGGAATCCCAGAAACTGGGTTCCAACGTTGCCTTGTTGCAGACCCGCCTTGACTTCACGATCGCCCATATCAACACCCTGGAAGAGGGTGCCGGCAAATTGGTCTTGGCCGACCTTAACGAGGAGGGGGCCAATCTTTTGGCCCTGCAGACCCGACAGCAGTTGGGGATTTCCGCGCTGTCCTTCGCCGGTCAGTCGGAACAGGGCATTCTGGCGCTGTTCAACTAAGGCTTCTGACGTTCGGTGGGCGGCTTCGGCCGGCCCCGGACGTAGGCCCGTCGGCGAGCCGGTAATGCTCGAAGCCTTCGCCGACCGCGCTCTCGCCGATGCACCGTTGTCGGTGTTCCCGTTGATCCGTTAACTTGATCGAAATCGATGTTGGCGCCTTGAGAAAGAGCTGACGCATGTCCTTTGAACAGTTGCTCCGAGAAGGCAATCGTTGGATCGAGTCCGAAGACCCGCGGCAAGCAATCCCCTGTTTTGTGCAGATCCTTCAGTCTGATCCCGACCATGTTGTCGCACTCGCCGGCCTGGCCAAGGCGACCTTGCAACTGAACGATACTGCCTCCGCTTGGACCATGCTGGAAATGGCTCTGGCCCTGGCGCCCGATGATCCGGATGTGAACAACACGGCCGGCTATGCCCAGATGATGCTGGGCGCGCCGGAGAAGGCCCTGGACCATTACGAGCGGGCCTTGCGATCTCGACCGAATGATCCGGGGGTTTTGCTGAACCTCGCATCGGCGCTGTCCGATACCGGTGCCTATGACCGGGCCGAGCAGATATATGCCCGCCTCATCGCGGAAGGCCGGGACGATGCGACGGCGCAGTACAACCACGCCTTGGTGATGCTGGTCCACGGTCGATTGGCCGAGGCCTGGCCCGGCTTCGAGCGTCGCCGCGAGGCCGCGAATACCGGATTGGCCCGGCGCGAAATGCCGGGCCGGCCGTGGGACGGTTCGGAATGTCCCGACGAAACTCTGTTTATCCATGCCGAACAGGGGCTGGGCGACAACCTGCAATTCGTCCGGTACTTGCCGATCATTGCGGGCCGGGCCAAGCGGATCATTTTGGAGGCACCGGAGGCGCTGATCGATTTGTTCGCGCCCGTGATCGGCATCGACGCATTGATCCCGCGCGGCGGACCGCTGCCTGCGGCCGACCGGCATGCTTCGATCATGAGCTTGCCGGCACTCTGCGGGACGACCGCCGAAACGGTGCCGGCTTCGGTGCCGTACCTTGCGCTAGATCCAGAGGGCAAGGCCCGATGGTCGGCACGTCTGGGGACCGGCGATGGGCGCCTGCATGTCGGCTTGGTTTGGGCCGGGAACCCGGATCACCGACGAGATCGCGAACGCTCGATCCCCATCGAGTTGATGGCAGACGGGCTCCGCGACCTGCCTGACTGTGCTTTCCATGCCTTCCAAGTGGGCGCGCCGTTAAGCCGTCTGGCAGCCGCGGATATACTGGTCGAGATCGACGTTCTTTTTCCCGAGCTGGGGCCCTTGGCCGAAGTTTCCGCGGCGTTGCAGGCGGTCGACCTGCTGATCACTGTCGATACAGCGCTGGCCCATTTGGCCGGCTCCCTGGCCCTGCCGGTCTGGACCTTGATCACCCGTGTGCCCGACTGGCGATGGATGCTCGATTGCCCGGACACGCCATGGTATCCGACCATGCGTCTGTTCCGCCAGCCGGCACCCGGCGATTGGCAATCGGTAATGGCCGACCTCCGCTCGGCGCTTTCCGAGGAACAGGACGCCCGCCTTTAGGGGTTTTTCAGACGCTCAAGCGGCAGGAATTCGTCGGCGTCGAGAACTTTCATGTGTTCGATCGCTCTGTCTCGACAGATTTCCACGAGTTCCAGCGCTTCTTCGATGAAGATGGCATGGGCCTTCTCGGCGAGTTCCCGGGTGGTTGCGCGGCTGACGTAGTAGTCGGCGGCGATGAACACCATGTTGAAGGTGCCGCGCAACATCAGGGTCGCGAACTTGCGCAGCGCATCGTCCACTGGCGGATGGTAGAAGATCGAGTTCAGTTCGATCTTCGGATCCGTGGCGCTGAAGTCCTTCCAATCGAGAAGCACGTCGCGGACGTCGTCGGAGGCCTGGTCGATGGCGCCCGCAAGGCGCTCGAGATTCCAGCACCTGTCGAAATCCGCCTTCGTGAACGGCGGGAATTCCTTAATGATCGATTGAACCAGTTCGGATTTGCCGTCCGGCAGCTCCGGCACCTCAATGGTTCTGGGCAGCTTCGGCTGGATCCCTTCGATCAAGGCCCCGTTGCTGCAGTTGAAATACTTGACATGTCGTGGCCCTTGATTGACGAGACGCTGCAGGGAATCGATGGCCCAAAACAAACCTGACGTGGTGCGGGCCTTCCCGCCGAAGTTCGCCGGAACCACGATGTCGAAGGGCGATTGGGCGATGATCGCGCCTTCGGTGTAGTGGTAGGACACGGCCGCGTGATGCATGTCCGTGCCGCGCTGGCCCATATCGACCCCGAACAGATAAATCTCGCTGAAGCCCAATTCCTGTACGAAACCCAGGCCGGCGTTGACCACCGTGGGGTCTAGGTTGCGGATGAAGTGGCGCGGGTCGTTCGAATAGATCGGGTAGGGGCAAAGGGCGGCGCGGTGGTAGAACACGCGCTCCTTGAACATGACCGAGGCCTCGTTTTCAACCGTCGAGGCGGCGACCAGGCAGATGTCCGAAATGTCGTGCTCTTTGGCAACGAATTCGAGCACCGTCGCGACTTCCAGGTTCTCCATCTCGATTTGAAAATCGGGTTTGATGCCGGCGGCCATCAACGGGCCAAGCGCCGAGCCGCAGGAAATGACGACGCCGCGGTCGGCGTTCTCCTTGAGATACTGGATCGACGAATCCAATGACGGGCCGCAGCCGACGACAAAGGCAGGGCAGGGCCGGGCCGGCGGTTGCGCGGGCTGTAAATAAAACCGCGCTGTCCCATCCGCTAGGTTCGTCCGCGCGTTCCGCATCATGATTTGTTCGTCATAGAAGAAACCCAGACCGGTGAGCAGTAGCTGCGCGTCCTTGTTGAACATCTTGGCGAATTCGTCGAATAGGCTGGACACGAAATGCTGGTATACATACGTCCCGTCCAGCGCGGTGACGCAGCTGCCGCGAATGCGTTCCCTGAGAGCGTCCAAGATCAGCCGCGGATTGTCCGAGACGAAGAAGAAGATGTCGCCGTTTCGCTGCTCCATCGTGGTCAGCAGTTTTTCCCAGTCGTAGACTTCCAGGGAGTGATAAAAGCCCTCGTAGTTGGCATCCATCAGAATCAGATTCCTGCACTGGGTCCATTCGACCAGTTCGTCGAGATGGGGCGCCAGGCCGATGCCTTGCACGATCAGATAAAAGGTCTCGGGCAGGAGGCGTTCTTTTTGCAATTCGAAGTCCAGCTCATCCTGCGTCCGATCAATGATTTTTTGCACCGAATACTGGCCATAGGTATCAAGCGCGGTCGCCGTGATATGGGGGATGAACAGGCGATAGGGCGATTGTCGGTAGGATTCGATTTGGGATTTCGTATACCCCTTGATGTCGCCGCCGTAGAAATGCTGCCCTATGAATTCGAGGTCCGGCTCGCCGTCGTCGTTAAACACAAGGGTCGCCAGTGGTGCATGTTTTTCGACGAGATCCGCGACCGTCGGATATATCCGCCGAAAGGCTTCCATGTTCTTTTCGCGCAGTCGCAGCCGATCTTCCTTCGTCGGCTGCTGAGAGACTGTTTCCGAATCCATCTTGATCGAACCTTACGTTTGGGGCCTGGCGCGGCCGGGAAGATCGCCTGGTCGCCGAATGGCTGGGTCCCTGAGGGCGTTCCTATCTTCCTAGGAAGTTAACATTAAATCTAGCTTAACCGGTGATAGGCTATGGTCTAGGCGTTGCCGCCGCCGGCAATCGCTGACGCCCGCCTGTCCTCGCAATTCCTTCTCGGGAGGAATCCCCTTGACAACCTTGTATGCCCATATCGGATCCGAGAAATGTGGATCCAGTCTGGTGGAATTCATGTTTCTGACCAACGTCGAGATTTTGCGAATTCTCAAGGACCACGGGATTCACAGCACGCCCCATTTTCATATCGCGCTGCGTAACGTGGTCGTCGATACCCAATGGGACGACGGCGTCCATGGTCGGCTGAGGGCGCAGATGCTGGCGCCGATGCGGAAGAACAAGGACAAGGTTTTTGTTTCCGAAGAATTGCTGCTGGGTCTGGAACATCGACCGGGCAAGTCAAATCCGTTGGAGCGGCGTATTGATTTCACGCGCCGCTTGTTCGAGGGCTTCGACCCGATCCGGCCGATTCTGGTTATTCGGCGTCAAGACAAGTTCATCGAATCCCATTACAACCAACAGGTCAAACGCGGCGAGACTCGAGACTTCGATGAGATCATGGAAGACCTGCCGATCGACAACTACCGATGGGACGTGATCGCCGATTCCTGGGCGGAGGCTTTTGGATCCGAAAACCTGACGGTCATTCCGTTTGAGACCTCGGTTCTCGAAGCATCGAACGGACCGAAGAACATTCTTGCCGCGATGTTCCGGGCCCTCGGCCTGAATGTTGATATTCCCATGGAGGGCATGCCGGTGGTCAATCCCAGCCTGCGCCCGGAATTGCTCGAGGCGCAACGGGAGATCAACGACAAGTTCGAGCCGGAAGTTGCCCATCGCATCGCCGATATCCTGGCGCGCAACGTGAAGAAAGTGCCGGGTGCGGCGCAGGGCCTGTTCGCGGATGACAAGCGCCAGGCATTGCTCGACCGTTTCGCGGATTCGAACAAACGATTGTTCGAGGCCTATATCCCGGACTGTTCGCCGGAAGAATACCTGACGATCAAGAAAGGCATCTGAACGACCGCGCGGCCGGCGAAAGGCATCACGATCCGGCGCGAAAACCGCAGCGTTGAAATGCCGGCTATGAGATCTTCCGGTCTTTTGTCGCCGGTGTCTCCGGCCGCGGTCCATAGTCCGTGCCCCTGGCCCTTTGTTCCGCCTGTGATGATTGTCACATGTTAATCTAAGATATTGATGTTTAATGTAAAAGGAACCTTTCTTGAGGCTGGATTTTGCCCGGATTGGGACGATAATTCTGGGGTTTTCGGGCGGAAAGTGCTATGATGCTGAATGGTTTAACTTCGGTCTTTGTGCTCGGTTGATCGCGTTGGTTATGGACAAGTTTTCTCCCACGGCTATTGGCAATTTCGCGTCCCAGTTCGCGCAGCGTTCGCTGGCCAATCAGCGTGCCGGGTTTGAGCTTCAGTTCAATCTGTTGCAGAACCGCCTGATCAATCGGTTCAACGAACAGGTCGATGAAATCAACCAGCCGCCGTTGAACACCCAGCGGGAAATCGACGAATTGCAGGCCCGGTCGCAAGATATCGTCGCCTCGGTGCCGGTCATTCAGGAATACCGCACCGGTAACCGGAACAACGAGGGGCAGTTGGAAATCCTGTTCGAAGAGGTTTCGACGCTGTTTTCGACCTTCAACACGGACGCGACTGTCGATGCCGCCGAAGTCACGGCCTTCCAGGCACAGCGTGACGCCGTGGTCCAACGGCTGGAGAACATCTTCATCTTCTCCCATCCCGAGATCAACGACACCAACGTGATCCAGCGGCTCAAGGAAAACATCGACGACCTGAGGGGGCTTGAGGTTACCGCAGGCAATTTGACCGACGCGGGCAATGTGGCGGTATCCGATGCCTTGACGAGGTTCCAGACCGAGGTCAGCGTCGCCATCACCGTGACGCAGAACACGATCAACACGACCCTGGATCTGGAACAGCGGATCGAGGCGCAGTTCACCGAGGTCGAAGCGCAGTTGATCGAACTGACGACGGAAGAACAGGCCCGGCGCAATACCGAGATCGAGAACCTTCAGGCCGATCTGGGTAATCTCTTGCGTGCCGTTTCGATCAGCTTCGAATTGAACGCGGCGTTCGCCGAAACGTTGCAGGCGCGATTGGTCGATCCCTTGCCGCCACGCGGTTCGGTGATGAACCTTTTCTCTTGAAAAGGTTTTTTTCTGCCGGTTACCGGCTTTCCAAAATGTCCTTGTAGGTCTGTTCGATGGCCCGAAGGTTGGCTTCGGGATTGAACAGCAGGGATTTGCGGATATCGCCGCGCAGGTTCCGCCGGGCTTCCGCCAAGCCATCCACGTCAGACAAAAACGCGACCGCCATTTGGACGAATGTCTCGGGATCATCGGCGATCCATTCAGGTTTGCCGGCGGTGAACAAGGCGCTGGCGCCCAACTGTTTGAACGGCGTCTCCCCCTTCAACGACAGCACCGGCACCCCCATCCAAAGGGCGTCTGCCACAACCGCGGGACGCGCGCCGCCGCCGATGTCCAAGAACGCATCCAGGCTGAGCCAATAGTTGGGATCGACGATCTGTCTGTCGGCATAGCGGAAATGGGTCGAGAAACTCACGCGGTCCATCAATCCGGCATTGTGGAACAGCGTGGTCAGGCGGTCGCGGATTTCCCTGTCGACGAACGGCGTCCCGCCGATCGTGATTTTCGCGTTGGGCAGGGCGTCGAGAATCTTCGCGACCACCGCGACCTCGTCGCTTAAAATGGTCTCGGCGTCACAAGGCAAGCCGATGGTCAGTTCGCTGGACTGTTCGATGGGCGAATCGCCGACGTCCGGCAGGATCTCGTTGGGATCGAAAGAGAACAGGCCGAACTGGAGGCAATGTGCCTGTTGATCGGGGCCGAGCGCCGATTTGACCGCCGCGTCGGTGACGGCATCCGATAGGACGACGTCGATTCCGGGCATTTCCAAGCCCATCCTGGCCCCCCAGGCGCCAAGCTGGACCTTCGCCGGATGCATGTTCATCAAGGTGGCCCGGTTTGACAGATCGTCCATGCAGAGATCGACCAGGATATCGACCTCGTCGCCGGCGACGATTACCGCGAAATGGTCATCGTCCAACCGGGCGACCTCGCGGACCTGGTCCGCATCGGCGTTCAAACGTTGGGTCGTCGAATCGCTGCCGTCCGACTGATTGTACAGCAGAACCTCGAACTGATTTCGGTCATGCAGTCGAAGGATGGGTTCCAACATACGTGCCTGTTCGCCGAACAGGCATCGGTTTGAAAGATAAGCAATTCTGATCTTTTCGTTTTCGCCCCTGGGTTCGGCGGTCATGCCTTCGTCCCCGCCGGCTTCCGGCGGCAGACCGGGCGCGCGGGCGCCCCGTTCGGCGACGGCGGCCCTGAATTCATCGATGTCCTTCGCCCGGCCGGCCGGCAACCGGGCGCTGCGGGCGAAGATGGCGCTGGCCAGTTCAAGGGAGTCCGGGTCATGGCCCAGCGCCGACTTGTGTTGCAGGACGGCTTCCTCGGTCTCGGCGATGCGATAGGTGTCGCCGAGATGGCCGAAAAGAACACCGCCCAGCGGACGCATGACGAAGCCGGCGGCAAAGATGCCATAGGTGGCGATCAAAGCGGCCGTCGGGTCCTGACTGGGAAAGAAGACCTGCGACAGGATCACGGCCAGGTACCCGTAGAGCGTAAAATCGTACCACTCGATAACATTGCCGACCATGCCGGCGGCGAGGGTCCGCTTGTCGTGGGAGGAGCGCTTAACGGGGAACT
>JANQIJ010000202.1 GCA_028282185.1 Rhodospirillales bacterium | reverse complement strand
ATTGACGGCGCAAAGCCGCTGTTTGACGCCGGCGGGTTCTTCGGCGGTGATGCCGTGTTCATAGGCGACGACCTGCAGGCGGCCGCGGGCCAGCTCGAGCAACTCACCGGCGGTCAGCAAGTGATCTGGATTGCGCGGCCGATTGAACGCCTCGTTGCCGCGGGCAAAGGTCTCATAAAGCAGGACGCCGCCGGCCTCCAGGCTGTCGATCAGGCCGGCTAGATGGGGCCGGAACAAATAGTTGCTGACGACGATGGCGGCGAAACACTCGCCGGAAAAGGGCCAGGGTTTACCGTCTTCAAGGTCGATCTCTTGGACATCGGCGCCTTCCTGTTGGGCCAGGTCGGCCATTGCGTCTATGCTCTTGTCGACGGCCAGGACCGGATGTCCCCGGGTATGAAAGAAACGGGCGTGCCGGCCGCCGCCGGCGGCCAGGTCCAGGACACGACCCTGCGACGGCCCGTCCCGGCGGACCAAGGGTTGGAACTGCTTGATCCAACCGGAGGGCCGGGTGATCTTCAGGTGGCGGTGCAGTATCGATGGATCTTCGGGCATGGCAATGGGACGCTGGCTGATTGACGGAGATAGGGATTTGTTAAATCTTTCTTACTATATGTAAGCTTCACTTGAAGCATGTTGTTTTCGAACGGCCTCAATTGTCATGTTCGATGTTGTCAAGTCGACACGAACGAACCGTCGCATTCCGTTCCGGATTGCCCGGGATTTGCGCTGGGTCGGGGCCGCGAACGACCGGGACCCTGGAACGTGAGAGTTTACGGACGATGATCCGATACCGCCTGATTTGCAGCCAAGACCATGAATTCGAAGCCTGGTTCAAGGACAGCGCCGGTTACGACGCGCAAGTCAAGGAACAGCAGGTGAGCTGTCCCCACTGCGGCGATGTCGACGTGACCAAGGCCTTGATGGCGCCGGGGATCAAGAACTCGGTCGCAACCGACCGTTACGCCGAGGCCAAAGCCCATGAAGTGGCGCGGCGCATCCTCAGCGCGGTCGAGAACCTGCGCGACAAGGTCGAAGCCGAATGCGACTACGTCGGCGATCGCTTCGCCGAGGAAGCGCGGGCGATCCATCATGGCGACGCCGAAAGCCGGGGAATTTTCGGCGAGGCCACCCCTGACGAGGCGGACGAGCTGGAGGACGAAGGCGTCGATGTCTTTCGCCTGCCCGGCCGCCCGGTCCGGCGCGACAACTGATTTCCCGCTTGTTCCGCGACCTCCGGACCGGCGTCCGAACGTAGCCGCGGATCGCGGGACGCCGGCGAGCGCCTATTGGGCCGCGTCGATGCGCGGGAAGCCCGGCGCGCCGGGTTGCGCCGGTTGATCCTTTCCGGCGGCGACCTGCTCGGCCCGGTCCGGCGCGTTGGCCGACGTCCCAGTTTCGTCCGATGCCGCCAAGCGATCTTCCGGAAAGACCAGGCGGACTTCGGTGCCCAGGCCGGGTTCGCTCGTGACGTCGAAGGTCGCGCCATGTAGCCGCGCCAAACTCATCGCCAAAGGCAGGCCAAGGCCCGTGCCCTGGTGATCACGGGCCAAGTGGCCGGTGACTTGGCCGAACCGCTCCAGGGCGATTTCCAATTCGCGGGGGGTCATGCCGACGCCCGTGTCGGCAACGCAGATTTCCAGGCCGCCCTTCGCTGATCGCTCGGCGGTGATGGTCACGCGCCCGCCCGCCGCGGTGAACTTCACGGCATTGGAAACAAGGTTCAACAGGATCTGTTTCAGCCGCCGTCGGTCGCCCAGGACCGGCGGCAGATCGGGCGCCACGTTGCTTTCAATGATCACCCCGCCGCCCCGGGCATCGGGGGTGATCAGGCGCATGGTGTCGACGATCAGCGGTGCCAGATCGATGGGCTCCGTTTCCACCTTGATCCGGTCGGCCTCGGTCGCCGACAGATCCAATATGTCGTTGATCAGTGCCAACAGGTGTGTGGCCGACTTGGAAACGTCTTGCAGGCATTCCATCTGACGGGGCGACGCAATCGACCCGTAGACACCGGATCGCAGGGCCTCGGAAAAACCGATGATCGCGTTCAACGGGGTCCGCAGTTCGTGGCTCATATTGGACAGGAAGTCCGTCTTCGCCTGATTGGCCTGTTCGGCCAGGTTCTTCTGTTCTTGCAGGACGGCGTGGGTGTGCTCGATCTCGTCGATCGTCCGGCGTAGTTCCGCGTTGCGGTTCTCCAACGCGGTCATGCTATCGCGCACCCGCCGTTCCATGGGGCGGAAAATGAAGAAGGCCTCCAGCACCAAGGCGATCAGGGCGCCCACCCAAAGAAGGGTCTCGACACGTAGGATTCGTTGAATCTCGCTGCGGCTGAAGCTCTCGTATTCCTCAACGGCCGAAGCCAGCATCGGTTCCAGAACATGGGGTCCGAAGTTGATCAGATAGACGTAGGACGGCGACCTTTCGGTAAGTTCGCCGAAGTCATAGTCGTAGATGTTTCGGGCATGGTCCAGAAAACGGCGTACGGCGGCGTCAAGGCCCACCTGACCATCGAAGTAGATGATCCTAAGCAACGGTGTCATGATCAGGGGCAGGCCGGCGGTTTCATCGCCGACCAAAAGCTTTTCGTGGGCCAGCTGCATGCGGTTGATGGCCCGGCCCAACTGGGCGTGCAGGGTCGCGTATTCCTCCCAATCGGTGGTGTAAACCATCTGTCCGGCGAAATGGGCGATGCGATTGGCCAAACCGTTCTGTTGCCCGGCCACGAAGATGACGCGAGAGTAGTTTTCCTGCTTCGAAATGATCGCCTGTAACGACAGGTACGACGCCGTAACGAGAAAGGCGATCACACCCAGGCCGATGATGTAGCGAACCCGAAGGCTTCTAACAGCCGCAATTTCTTTCATTCAGGGTCAATTCGTCCACACAAAAAGAGCCGCTGTGGTCCTTCCCTCGGGGCGCCTTTTCGGCTTATTCGCCCGATTTGCATCGTATCGACCAAAGGTGACAAATTTGTTTCGGCGCCTTTGGTCGATGTCGAAATCAGCCGCCCCGGACAGGATTGGCCAACGGCGCGACACCCGCAGTTTACTTGCTGTCGAGCGACTTGCCCGTGACCGGTTTCACTGTGAACGCCAGGTAATTGACGTCCAAATCCCGGTCTGAGAGGCGCCAGCGATCCGCCAGGGGATTATAGACCATACCCGCCAACTGCACCATTTGCAGGCCATGCGGCGCCAATCCGCGGGCCAGTTCCGACGGGCGCACGAACTTGCGCCAATCGTGGGTGCCGACGGGCAGCCACCGCAGGATGTATTCGGCCCCGACCTTGGCCAGGGCCAGGGATTTCAGTGTCCGGTTCAAGGTCGTGACGACCATGCAGCCGCCGGGCCTCACGAGACCCGCGGAGGCTGCCAGGAAGGCGTCCAGGTCGGCGACGTGTTCAACGACCTCCATGTTCAGGACGACGTCATAGGATTGCGCCAGTTCGGCCAGGGCTTCGGGCAGGACATGGCGATAGTCGATCGTCAAGCCGCTTTGTTCCGCATGCAGGCGGGCGATGGCGATGTTGCGTTCGCCGGCGTCGATGCCGGTGACACGGGCGCCCAGACGGGTCATCGGTTCCGCCAACAGCCCGCCGCCGCAACCGATGTCGAGCAGCTCCAGGCCATCGAGCGGCCGCTCGGCCGAAGGGTCGCGGCCGAGGTGCCCACAGACCCGGTCGCGGATGAACGCGATGCGCAAGGGATTGATGCGGTGCAATGGGCGGAACTTGCCGCTCGGGTCCCACCATTGATCGGCGATCGCTTGGAACCGCGCGACCTCGTCTGCATCCGCAGTCCCGGCCCCGGGCGCATCGGCGGCGCCAATGCTTGCGTTGGGTGCGTTCGCGTGGGGCGTTTCGGGGGAGGGCGGTGCGGTCATCTTCGTGCCTTTCGCGGTTGGCCGGTGCGCGGGCAGCTTGCCCGACAGGGGTTTTAAGAGTAAGAAGGCGCCGCGCCGACGACAAGGGCCCGTCTCGGCGCCGGTCGTTCCGACGGGATGCCGGCGTTTGCGGATCGTTCGAGCCGCCCGCGAGGGCGACCGTCCGGCGTCATCCAAGACGGAGGGTTGAGGAAGGCGACGATGGCTTTGATCGTGCAGAAATTCGGCGGCACCTCGGTGGCCGACGTTGATCGGATCAAGGTTGTGGCGGCGCGTGTCAAGACCGAGGTCGATGCCGGGAACCAAGTCGCCGTGGCGGTCTCCGCCATGGCCGGAGTGACCAACCAGCTGGTCGGCTATGTGGATCAGATGGCGAACCTGTTCGATGCTCGGGAATACGATGTCGTCGTTTCCTCCGGCGAACAGGTGACGTCGGGCTTGCTCGCCTTGGCCTTGCAGGATCTGGGGATCGCCGCGCGGTCCTGGCAGGGATGGCAGATTCCGATCCATACCAATGACGTTCATGGCAAGGCACGCATCGTCGGCATCGACACCGACCGCATCGCTGAACGGCTTGAGCGTGGCGAGGTCGTGGTCGTGCCCGGGTTCCAGGGCCTGGCCCCCGATGGCCGGGTGACGACTTTGGGCCGTGGCGGTTCCGATACCTCCGCCGTGGCCTTGGCCGCCGCGTTGAACGCGCATCGTTGCGATATCTATACGGATGTGGACGGGGTCTATACCTGCGACCCCCGGATCGTCGCCAAAGCCCGTAAACTGGACAAGATCACTTACGAGGAAATGCTTGAGATGGCCTCTCAAGGCGCCAAGGTCCTGCAGACCCGTGCCGTGGAGTTGGCCATGAACATGGGGGTGCGCACCGAGGTTCGTTCCAGCTTCGAGCTGGCCCGCGGCACCCTGGTCGTCAACGAGGAAGAGATCGTGGAAAAGCAAGTCGTCAGCGGCATCGCCTACTCTCGGGACGAAGCCAAGGTCACCCTGGTGCGGGTCGCCGACCGGCCCGGCGTGGCCGCTGGAATATTCGGCCCCCTGGCCGAAGCCAGCGTCAATGTCGACATGATCGTGCAAAGCGTGTCGTCGGATG
>JANQIJ010000176.1 GCA_028282185.1 Rhodospirillales bacterium | reverse complement strand
CCATCCGGGAGGTCGCCCTCGTGGAATTCGATCGTCATGCCGCCTCCCGGCCGCCCGTGTCGCCGCTGGCCGCCACGTCGGCGGTATCAGATTGGTGCCCAGGAGAAGACTCGAACTTCCACGGCCTTGCGGCCACAGGTACCTGAAACCTGCGCGTCTACCAATTCCGCCACCTGGGCCCGATGGCCGGTTTCCCGTGATCGTGGCGCTTCGCCCGACCCAACGTGAAACCGCAACGCCGAAAACCGGCTTGGTATCGGAACGCGGCCGGAAATCCGGCGCATTCGCGGCCTTCGTTAAAGATGCGCAGTGGGCTTGTCAAGCATCGCCTGGGCGGCGGCGGGCGGCCGTCGGTCTGGGGCAACGCGGCGGCCGATGGCGATCGCGGCGGGGCCGGCGGCGGCAACGCCATCGACAGGCCGGGCCGCCGTTGCTATGTTTTCCGACGATTCCACGGTCGGTGACCGGGCAGGGTTCCATCCGGCCCGCAGGCCCCGGCAAGCCAAGGAGCCATCCCGATGACACGACGCCTGGCCACGGTTTTTGGAGCCTCCGGATTCCTCGGGCGGCATATTGTGCGTCGCCTGACCGCCGAGGGATACCGCGTGCGCGCCGCCGGCAGGGATCCCGAAAATGCGCAGTTCCTGAAGCCCATGGGCGACGTCGGTCAGGTCGTTCCCTGGCCCGCCGACATCACCCGGCCGGAGACGGTTGCCCATGCGGTCGAGGACGCAGAGGTTGTCATCAATCTGGTCGGTATCCTGTTTGAACGCGGCGCCCGCCGGTTCGATCGTATTCATGCCGAAGGTGCGGCCAATGTGGCCCGGGCCGCGGCTGCGGCGGGGGCCGGCCACTTGGTCCACCTGTCGGCGATCGGCGCCCGTGACACCCATCCGGCGGCCTATGCCCGGACCAAGGCACAGGGCGAGGCGGCGGTGATGGAGGCTTTCGCGCAAGCGACGATCCTCAGGCCCAGCGTCGTGTTCGGCCCGGAAGACGATTTTTTCAACCAGTTCGCCTCGATCGCCCGGTTGTCGCCCTTCCTGCCCGTGATCGGCGGCTCGTTGGCCGGCGGCGGCGGCCCCAAGTTCCAGCCGGTCTACGTCGGCGACGTGGCCGGCGCGGTGATGGCGGCCCTGGCGCAGTTGTCCGCCCGCGGCCAGGTTTACGAACTCGGCGGGCCGACGGTCTACGACTTCAGACAATTGATGAAGCTGGTGATGGAACAGACCGGACGAAAGCGGTTATTGCTGCCCTTGCCGATGTGGCTGGCCGAATTGCAGGCGCCTATCCTCGCGCTGTTGCCGAAACCGCTGTTGACCCCGGACCAGGTCCTGTTGTTGGGCGAAGACAACGTCGTCAGTGCAGGAGCCAAGACCTTCGCCGACCTGGGCATCCAGCCCCAGGCCGCGGAAGTGATCCTGCCGACCTATCTGATGCGGTTCCGGGACAACGCCTGGCAGGGTGTGCAGAACGCCTGAGCCGGCGACCGCCGGCGCGTCCATCGCGCGTTCCGCAAGATATCTTTATAAGATTCTAATTTTAAAGAAAAAATCGCTCAGTATCCAGGCGGCAGGCCGCTCTTGTCCGCTGTCTGGTCAAGCTTGGCGGCGGCGCTGATCAGTTCGCCGAACTCGCGCAGGAACACGGATCCGGGCACCGTGCGCTGGATCAGGACGCTGCGCCGGTCGCTCTCGTCGACCTTGCGGCGCACGAAGTTCAGTTCCGACAGGCGGTCGACGGCGCGGGTAATCGCCGGCTTCGAGACCTTCAACAGCTCCGCCATGCCGCGCACGGTATGCGGCGGCGGCGTCAGGTAGACGGTCAGCAACAAGGCCATCTGCCGCGCCGACAGGTCCGGCGCATCCACCCGGACGCTGGAAACGATGGCCCGCCGCCAAATGTCCAGGGCCTCCAATTCAGTTACTTCGATCGCCATGTTTCTCCCCAGGGTCTTGCCGTATCACGCTCACCAACGGACTGTCTTCGCCGATCCCCGCCGGCGTTTGGTCCCATGTCGCCCCCGGGCGCTTCGATGACCGAGGCGTCGTGCCGAACCGCAGCCGCTTGGGGGGCAAATCATTACGATGGCAAAACTTCTAAGTCATTTTCCGGTGGCTGGCAAGCCCGCCTCGGTCCCTGGTCAGATGACGGCCGACCGGCGGCCGGTGCCGGGCTTCCGCACGACAGAAATACAATCATAAAATTATATTTATTCGAGATTTTTGCTCGTATAACGGGTTAATATCGCTTCGGCCACGGCGCGCATGCCCATGGCCTCGCCGCCGGCGGGTCGGCCGGGCCGGTCGCGCAGGTTCCAGGCCATGATGTCGAAATGTACCCAGGGGATCGCCGGGCCTTGCTTCGGCGTCGCGAAATGCTCCAGGAACAGGGCCGCCGTGATCGCCCCGCCGTACCCGCCCTCGGGCGCGTTGGTCAGGTCCGCCTGGGCGCCTTCGACCATCTTGCGATAACCGGGCCACAGCGGCATGCGCCAGACCGGGTCGTCGGCGCGCTCGGCCGCGGCCAGAATATCGCCGGCCAGGCTGTCGTCGTTGCAGAACATGGCCGGCAGCTCGGTGCCCAGGGCGACCCGCGCGGCGCCGGTCAAGGTCGCGAAATCGACGATCATTTCCGGATTTTCGGCAACCGCCAGGGTCAAGGCGTCGGACATGATCACCCGGCCCTCCGCGTCCGTGTTGCCGATCTCCACCGTGGTGCCGCGTCGCGTGGTCAGGATATCCAGGGGCCGCATGGCGTTGTCCGAAACGCTGTTCTCCACCGCCGGGATCAGCACGCGCAGGCGGATCGGCGCGCCGGCCGCCATCAGGATATGCGCCAGGCCGAGAACATGCGCGGCGCCGCCCATGTCTTTTTTCATCAGCTTCATGCCCTGGCTGGTTTTGAGGTCCAAACCGCCCGTATCGAAGCAGACGCCCTTGCCGATCAAGGTGACCTTGGGCGCGCCGGCCGCCCCCCAGGTCAGGTCGATCAGCCGAGGGCCGTTGGCGGCGGCCCGCCCGACCGCGTGGATCGCCGGAAAATTCTGTTTCAACAGGGCGTCGCCGGCGATGACCTTGACCTTGGCATTGAATGAACGGCCGAGCGCCCGTGCCGCTTGGGCCAGTTGCGCCGGGCCCAGGTCGTTGGCCGGGCGATTGACCAGATCGCGGCACAGCGCCGTCGCCTGCGCCTCACGCAGCGCCTTGTCCCGGTCCGCGGCCTTGGGCCAGACAAGTTTGGCCGCTCGCGCCGGCCGGTCCTTGAAGCGGTCGAAGACGTAAGACCCCAGCGCCCAGCCGACCGCCGCCGCCGTCGCGCCCGTCTTGTCGTCGATGCCCTCCAACCGATAGACGCCTTTCGGCAAGACCGCCGGCAGACCGGCGACATCCCACATGCTGGGCGGCTCGGCGCGGCCGGCCAGGACGCGGGCGACGGAACCGTCTGTGCCGGGGACGACCAGATGGCGTCCGGGTTCGGCTGCGAAACCGTTGCCGGCGATCCAGGCACGCGTCGCCTTGTCCTGTCCCGCCAGCCAATCGCCCAAGTCGGCGGCGTCGACGGCGGTTATCGGCACGGCGCCGCGCGTCGATTTTGCGAAACAGTCGGTCATGCGGTTGCTCCCGCCCCGGTTTGTTTGGTGATGTCCTTGTCGAGCGCCTGCTCAATCGCGGCGCGATAGCCGAACAATGCCGGCGTGCCGCCGGTATGCAGCCAGAGCACGTCGCCGCCGCCCGTCGTCTCCGGCTGCGCCGCCATCGCCAAGGCGCCGGAAAGTGACTTGGCGGTATAGACCGGGTCCAGCAACAGGCCTTCGTCCTGGGCGGCGGCGAAAAGGGTCGCCCAGGTTTCCGGCGTGTTCTTGCCGTAGCCGGGACCGAGGAAAGCGTCGGTGATCTGGATGTCGTCCTCGGTGACCAGGCCCGGTCGGCCGATCAGGTCGCAGAGGTTGGCCGTGATCTGGCGGATGCGTGCGGTCTGCGCGGCCTGGTCGCGGCGCACGCAGATGCCCGTCACCGGCAGGGAGGATCCCGCCAGGCGCAGGCCGGTCAACAGGCCGCCGTGGGTCTGACCGCTGCCCGACGGGACGACGACCTGGCTGATCCGCCGGTCCAGCGCCGCCGCCTGGTCAAGGATTTCTTGCGCCGCCAGGACGTAGCCCAGGGCGCCGCGCGGCTCGGACCCGGCGCCCAGGTGAATGACGAAGGGCTTGCGCCCCCGGGCCGTCAATTCGCCGGCGATGCGGTCCAGGTGATCGTCGGCCGCGGCCTCGTCCTCGCCGACCGGAAGGTAATGCAAGGTCGCGCCGAACAGACGGTCCAACAGGACGTTGCCGTTTTTGCGATAGTTCTCGTCCATGCCCGCGACCCGGTCTTCCAACTGGATGTGGCAGTCGAGCCCGCATTTGCGGGCCGCGGCGGCGGTGATCCGCACGTAGTTGGACTGTACGGCGCCGGTGATGATCAGCGTGTCGCAGCCCGTGGCCAGGGCCTTGCCGCTGTAGAATTCCAGCTTGCGGACCTTGTTGCCGCCCAAGCCCAAGCCGGTCAGATCGTCGCGCTTGGCCAGGATCAGGGCCCGTCCGCCATGGCCTGACAGGCGCGCCAGCGGCTCCAGGGGCGGGACGCCGGAAATCAACCGGACGCGCGGAAAGTCACGGTCGCCGATACGGACTGTCTCCACCACGGCCGGCGGCAGGGGGCTGGCGGTCACGGAATGATCTCCGGATCCGGCAGGCCCATGCGCTCGGCCGTGGTCTGTCCGGCCTTGATGCTTTCGATGGCGGCCTCTTCCTCGGCGATCTTGTTGATCGACGCGGCATACAATTCCGCCTGCCGGGCCAGCGGCACGACCGCGATCCCGTCGTCGTCGCCGATGATCAGGTCGCCCGGCGAAACATGCGCCCCGGCGCAGGAAATCGTCCCGTCGATCACGCCGCCGAAGCCCTTGTGCGGTCCCTGGGGCACGCGGGACGAGGCGAAACAGGGAAAGCCCAGATCGGCGATTTCGGCGACGTCACGGACACCACCGTCGATGACGATGCCGCCGGCGCCTTGGGCCATGGCGGCCTGGGTGAGAATGCCGCCCCAAAGCGCCACGTCCGGATGATTGCCGCCATCGGCGACGATGATCTCGCCGGGTTCCAAGAGGGCGACCAGGGCATGCAGGGCGGCGTTGTCGCCGACCATGCAGGTCACCGTGCGGGCCTGTCCGACCAGCACCGTGCCGGGCTTAAGCGGCTTGATCCGCCCGGCCATGCATTGCGTCCGGTTCATCATGTCGGAAACGATGGCCGGCGGAATGCCCCGCCACTGTTCCAGGGTTTCGTCGCTCAGGGTTTCAAAGGTGACGTCGTGACGCTGAATGGACATGGCCGGCTCCGATTGGTGCGGGAGAAACGGGAGCCGCCAGATAAACCCCGATCCGCGGGGGCCGTCAAGTCGGCCGCTTGGGGAGTGCCGTCCCTGGTTGCACAGACCAGGCCGGCGGACTTCCCGCGATCAACGCAGCGGCACCAGGTTGCGCCGGTACTTGGCCGGCAGAACCAGTTGCGACGGCGGCGCGCCATCCAATTTCGGGTCGATCCGGTCACGCAATTCCTTGAGAATCCGGCTGGCCCGCGTCCAGGTCGCCGGGATTGCCGCCGACGCCGGCGCCGGCGGCCCAAGGGGCGCGACCGTGGGAACCGGCGCTCCCAATGGGCCGGGCGCCTTGGACAGGCCGGGGACCAAGCCATGTGGCGCCGGCAGGGCCACGGCGATCGAATGTGTCGTCTCGCCCGCGGCGGCCTGAGCCGGCCGGGCACCCGGCACCGGCATCAGGTCGACGACCAGGCGCCAAGGGGCCATCGGATCGTCCGCAGCCGGCGCCAGGACGAAGGACCGCTTGATGAACGCCGGGTGATCGCTCGACAGTCGAAGACGCAGGCCGCCGTCCGGGTCGGCGGGGCGCAGGCGGCTGACGGTCAGCGGTGGGGCGCCCCGTGTGCCTGGCCCAACCGCCCAGCGCCCTTGCCGCAGGGTCAGCAGGAAGGCGTCCCCGGCCGTGGCCGACGCTTGGTAAACCGGCCGGCCGTCCAAATCCAGGACCAGGCGTAGATGGCCGCCATGGCGCCCCGAGCGGACGCCGCGTACCGTTACCGGATTGGAGCGCCCCGCCTCCTTGGCGGCGGCGCCTGGCGGCGGAGATGCGGCGCTCCCGGGCCGGGTAACACGACGGGCGGCTTCGTCGAAGGTCGCGGGGGAGGCGTTGGCGGTCGCCCGCGCCGTCCGGTCGGTCGGCGTTTCGACGCCGTCGGCGGCGGCCCCGACAACCGGCGCCAGCACTACCGCCGCGAAGGCGACAACAGTCAGCCCCCGACGGATCGCCAAATCACGGGTTTGCCCAGAACGCCGCATGATCCACATTTGTAGTCGGCGCCGCCTGGGTACGGCAAGCGGTCCGGTCGTGCTTCATGGTCCCATTCAGAACCTATTGGAACTATTGATGTTTTTTTATTTTGTCAGCTTTTTGTAAGGTTCTTCGCCTATACAACGGCGGCAGGGTCTATGGATTCCGAGGAGAATCGGCAGTTAGAATATGCTGTCTTGATCGATCGACGGGGGCTGGCTGTCGGACCATTTACCGGCGCGCCGAAACCGTCGCGGCAAGGAGGTTACGGTGGAAGTGCTC
>JANQIJ010000172.1 GCA_028282185.1 Rhodospirillales bacterium | reverse complement strand
CAACTGCGCCATCGGCAACGCCTATCCGATGTTCGAACAGGGCCGCAAATACCTGGCCCCGGGGCTGTTCGGGCCCTGCGGTTACGGCCTGCCGGCGATCCTGGGCGCCAAGATCGCCTGCCCGGACACGCCGGTCGTCGGCTTCGCCGGTGACGGCGCCTTCGGCATCTCGATGAACGAGATGACCGCCTGCGGCCGCGACGAATGGCCGGCGATCACCATGATCATCTTCCGCAATTACCAATGGGGCGCGGAAAAACGCAACACGACGCTTTGGTATCAGGACAATTTCGTCGGCACGGAACTGGACCTGGACGTGCAATACGCCAAGATCGCCGAGGCCTGCGGCCTCAAGGGCGTGCAGGTGACGACCATGGATGAAACCACCCAGGCCCTGGCCGAGGCCGTCAAGGCGCAGATGGAAGACGGCGTCACGACTTTCATCGAAGTGGTGCTCAACCAGGAACTGGGCGAGCCGTTCCGGCGCGACGCCATGAAGGCGCCGGTGCCGGTCGCCGGGATCAGCCGCGACGACATGGTCCCGCAGCAATCGGCATGATCCGCCGAGCGCGGACAGCATCCGATCGATGATCAGCGGGAGGGCCGGTCACCGGACCCTCCCGTTTTTCGTTCGGGAAGCCGAACGTCAGAGCCTATATAGAGCCTATATAAAGAAAGATGCTGAGCGACGTCCCCTTCGAAATCCCAAGCTACCTGCTGGACCTGAGCCGCGAGCTAGAGCGCCAGCCCATGTCGGTCGCCGGGGCGGACAATCCGGTGGCCCTGGAAAGCGCCCGGCAAGCGGCGGAGGCCGGCCTGATCGATCCGGTCCTGGTCGGCGACCGGGATACCATCCTGGCGATCGCCAAGGACATCGGTTGGGACCTTTCCGGCATCCGCGTCGAACATGCGGCGGACGAGCGCGACGCCGCCCGGCGCGCGGTCGCCATCGCCAAGGCCGGGGAAGCGGCGGCGCTGATGAAAGGCCACGTCCATACGGATGCGCTGATGGCCGCGGTGGTCAACCGCGAGGACGGCCTGCGCACCGGCCGGCGCCTGTCCCATATATTCCACATGACCGTGCCGGGCTCGGACCGGGTTTTGATGATCACCGACGGCGCCGTCAATGTGGCGCCCGACGCCGGCATGAAGCTGGACATCGTCAACAACGCCGTCGCCCTGGCCCATGCGCTCGGTAACGATCACCCCAAGGTCGCGCTGCTGTCCGGCACGGAAAACCCGATCAAGGCGATGCCGTCGTCGATCCTCGCCGACGAGGTCGCGAAACGGGCGCAAAACGGCGAGGTCACGGGCGCCACGGTCGATGGGCCGTTCGGCTTCGACAACGCGGTGTCGCCCGACGCGGCCAAGCTCAAGGGCATCGACAGCCCGGTCGCCGGGCAGGCCGACATCCTGGCCGTGCCCAACATCGAAATGGGCAACGGCCTGTTCAAGATGATGGTCTACTTCCAAAGCGCCCTGGCCGCGGGCATCGTCATGGGCGCGACAGTCCCCATCGTCCTGACGTCCCGTGCCGATCCGCCGGAGGCCCGCTTCGCCGCCTCGATGATCGCCGCCCTCGCGGCCGCCGAGAACTAAACGCAGCGGCGCCGAAGCCACCGATCACTGGCGATCGCGACGTTGACGGCGCATCTGCCGCTGGGCCGGTTCCGTATCCTGCTCCCGGTCAAGAGCCTTGCGGATACGAATCAACCGCTTGGTGATCGCCTTTGCCTCCTCCGCCGTGGCGTGGCCATGGCCGTCCATGAATTCCAAGACATCGTGATCGCTGTATCGCCCGACCAAGCGATTGGCGCGGAGAATCAGTTCAAGCTTGGCGAGCGCCCGATAACCCTCGTGACACATGCGGCATTTGGCCTGGAACAGGTCGTGAAGGCGTGCCTGAATCTGGTCTTGTTGCCGGTCCGCCGCGCGCAACGCCGTCGTTGACGTCGTCACCGCCAGTGCCAGGACCACAGCGATCATCGTCAAACGGATCATGCGGTCTTGTCCCACGACCGGGGCCGGTCCGCCATGACACTTGTCAAGGCGACGCAGAACCGTCAGCAAAACCCATGCGCCCGTGGTCGTTGACCGCAGCCCTGGTCGCACTGGCGTCCCTGGCCGCGACGAACCGGGCGGCGGGGACTCGCCGGGCTCGGACCGGGCGCCTAAACTCTGCCCGCAGTCTTGTTCGGTCCTGGAGCTTCCATGAAACTTTTCGTCCTGCCGGCCGATGGCACCGGCCCGGAAATCGTCGCCGCGACGGCAACCGTTCTGGCGATGGTGACGGGCCAGGTTCTGACCAGTCCCCTGACGGCGGTGCGCAAGATGAAGGCACTGGTCGCGGGCGGCTGACCGCTCAGCGCAACGGCATCGTCGTCGGCGTCGGCGGCAAGTCGTCCGGTTCGCCCAGGATCTTCCGGACCTCTTGTTTCATCAGGATCCGGGACCAGGTGCGAATCTGATGGATTTCGCCGGCCGGCAGGATCCAGTTGCCCGGGTCGGCAACCGGCGGCGGCGTCAGGACGAACACCCGTTTACCGTCCCGATCGACGGGAACCAGGGTGCCGCGGCTGGCCCGTTGGCTGCCTTGCGCGCCCCATAGACAGCTGGCCAATAGGCCGTCTTCCGTATCCCGGTTGAGGTCCAGCCAGGCAAAGCCGTGCTTGGCGACATATCGGGTCAGTTCCGGGTTGCGGCCCATTTCCGTGCGCAGGTTGGCGAAGCTGGCGTCGGCCCAGGTCAGCTGTTCCTTGGCCGTGTCGTCACGGCAGCGGCGCAGATGACGCATATGCCGTTCGCGACCGATCAGGTACCAGCGCGCCGCCTTCAGGTAATCGCCGCCCTGTTGCAGCTTGCGCGCGGCGGCGTAGACCCAGATCGGCGGGAAGGTCTGGGCCCGGGGTTCGAACCAGCGCGCGAATTGGTCCGCGCGGCGGGGCGGAACGCGGCTGATGGAAATCTCTCCGGCCCGCCAATCGGCCCGGGACTGGCTGATCTCGATATCCCGGAACGTCGCCTGCAGCGGATCGACCGCGGCCGGATCGGTCACCACCGGATCGTGGAAGCCGACCCGGCGCGGAAAGGTCACGTCGGCGCAGGCCGTGGCCAGCATCACGGCGGCCAACGCCGCAACCAGGGCAGGACAACGGGCGGCGCGAGGGGTGGGGCGTCGCGTCATGACGGGAATCCTAGAGCCTTTCCGGATCAGATTGAACCGTTGTGACGCGGCCGGCCCCGGCTTCTGTCCGGCCAAGGTCTGCCCCGACGTGGTCGAAGAAGCGACCAAGCTCTATGCCGATCCGTTCCTCCGCCGGGCCGCCCAGGTTTCCGCCCGGGTCGAATCCGAAGGTTATTGCAAATGGACCCGGGTCGAGGAAATCGCCCAGTTCGCCAAGCAGATGGGCTTCACCAGGACCGGCATCGCCAGCTGCATCAGCTTTCTCGAACAGGCACGGGTGCTGTCCGCCGTCCTGGAAAGCCATGGGTTGGAGGTCGTCTCCGCCGCCTGCAAGCACGGCGGCGTGGCGAAGGAGGTGATCGGCCTCAGCGACGACGAAAAGATCCGCCCCGGCACCTATGAAAGCATGTGCAACCCGATTTCCCAGGCCAACCTGTTGAACCAGGCGGGCTGCCAATTCAACGTCGTCCTGGGGCTTTGCGTCGGCCACGACAGTCTGTTCTTCAAGCATTCGGACGGCCTGGCGACGACCCTGGTCGCCAAGGACCGGGTGCTGGCGCATAACCCCGTGGGTGCGCTCAATCTGGCCGACAGCTATTTCTCGCGCGTCTGGGGCCCGGACAAGCCGGACAAACTGCCGAATAAGCCGAAGCAGGGGCGGATGCCCTAAGCACACCACCCAAACATGTCTGCCGTTGTCAGTTCCTTCATAGATTGAAGGATATCATTGCTTGAGTTGACAAATGTTCTTGTTTTGTTCACTTTCGAGGGCATCATGGCGCAAGAATCGCAAATCGAATGGACCAACCTGACCTGGAACCCGGTGACGGGCTGCACCAAGATCAGCGCGGGTTGCGACAACTGCTACGCCGAGCGGTTTTCCGAGCGGTTCCGCGGCGTGCCGGGTCACCCCTTTGAACAAGGCTTCGACTTGACCCTTCGGCCGGCGCGGCTCGACCAGCCCCTGAAGATGACGACGCCGAAGATGATTTTCGTCAACTCCATGTCGGACTTGTTTCACAAAGGCGTGCCCTTCGATTACGTCGATCAGGTGTTCGACACGATGGAGGCGGCCCATTGGCATGTCTTCCAGGTCCTGACCAAGCGGTCGTCCCGCATGCGGGAATATGTCAACAAACGCTACGGCCAAACCGGCAAGGCGCCGGCCCATATCTGGCTCGGCGCCTCGGTGGAAGACGGCAGCAAAGTGTCCCGCATCCAACATGTCCGGGACATGCGGGCGACAACGCGCTTTCTTTCGGTCGAGCCGCTGATCGGCCCGCTAGGCAGGGTCAATCTGGACGGCATCCATTGGGTCATCGTCGGCGGTGAGTCTGGTCCCGGACATCGGCCCATGGAAGAAGAATGGGCCCTCGAGGTCCGCGACCAATGCCTTGAACAGAACATCCCTTTCTTCTTCAAACAATGGGGCGGTTTCCGGCCCAAGTCCGGCGGGCGGGAACTGGACGGTCAGGAGTGGGATGGGTTTCCACAGCGAAATAGCGATAATTCTGAAAACGAACACTTATCAGTAGCAGCGGAATAAACCTCTTATATGGCAGCGCCCAAATCGACTGTTTGGGACCTTGAACCTCACACCGTCGCAAAGCACGAAATCTTGCGGCACTATTTGAATGCTTGGGTTCCAATAATCACTAAGGCATTTGAGTCGGTGGTTTTCATCGATGGCTTTGCAGGCCCCGGAGTATACTCAAAGGGAGAAGACGGCTCTCCCATCATTGCATTGAAGATCGCCCAAAATTGGGCTCACCAAGTTCGAGGCAAATTTACGTTCAGGTTTGTTGAGAAGGAGCCTGACAGATCCTCAACTCTTGACGTCATCGTCCGCTCAATGAAGTTGCCACCTAACTTTGACGCCCGTGTAATCCCTGGCGAGTACGAACCTTATATCCAAAGGTTCATTGCACATTTCAGAAAACCCGGAATAGAGCCACAGCCAACGTTTGCATTTATCGATCCGTTTGGATGGCTGATACCATTTGAATACAACACCCAGATTCTGTCATTTCAGAGTTGCGAAGTGTTTGTGAACTTCATGTACGAAGAGGCAAACCGTTTCCTAAAACACAAGGATCAGAAAAAGAATTTTGACCGCTTGTTTGGCACTGACGAGTGGGAAGAGTGCGAAAAGATCAGTGATCCAAGGAAGAGAAAACGGTGTTTGCACGACCTTTATCTGCGGCAGTTAAGGCAGGTAGCAAAAGCAAAATTCGTCCGTTCCTTCGAAATGAAGAACAAAAATAACTCAACTGATTACTACCTCTTTTATGCGACCAATAGCCGACGTGGACTGCAACGCATGAAGGATGCGATGTGGAGAGTGGATCCATCGGGAGAGTTTGCTTTCTCT
The DNA here is from genome assembly GCA_028282185.1 of Rhodospirillales bacterium. GTDB lineage: Bacteria > Pseudomonadota > Alphaproteobacteria > Rhodospirillales > Casp-alpha2 > UBA1479. The sequence continues at coordinate 7,014 of JANQIJ010000172.1, read as the reverse complement.
GACGCAACCGATCCAAATCAAATGGTAATGTTGGGAGACGAGCCCAACTTCAGACAGTTGGAACGTGAGTTAATCAAGAAATTTTCGGGACAAGTAACGACGGTCCAAGAGATCGAAAATTTCGTTGTTGAGGAAACAGCGTTCTTAGAAACCCATTACAAAACAAGAGTACTGCGCCCGATGGAAAAAGGTGTCCCTCCAAAAATTAAGGCGCTTTCTCCGCCGCCAAAGAGGAAGCCTGGTTTCTATCCTGATTGGTGTAAAGATATGCAGATTAAGTTTCTAGAATGAAACCTACTCCGCCGCCGTTTCTTCCTTATTAGTTTTGCGCAAACGCGTCGTCGCGCCGTTTCCCGGCGCTCGGGGTTTGCGACTATTCCGCCGCACTCTCTTCGGTGAGAATGGTTTCCCCCGGTTTGACGCGGGTGAACTGGACCGGCTGGGTCACGACCTTGAGGCCGCCGTCGGCACCCATGGTTACCTGGGTGTAGCGGGAATTTTCCAGGTCGCGGACGTCGGGGAAGTCTTCCCGGTAATGCGCGCCCCGGGAATCCTCGCGGGCCAACGCCGCCTGGGCGATCACCCGAGAGACCAGGATCAGGTTCTTCAGGTTGAGCCAGTCATGCCAGGTCAGGTTATAGGCCAGGCCGTCGGAGCCGTCGCCGCCGTGGATGCCGATGCCGTCCAGTTCCGCATCCAGTGCCGCCAGGCCCGCCAAGGCCCGATCCAACGACTGTTGGTCGCGAAGGATGCCGGCGTCTTCCCACATCAGGTCGTATAACCGCTTGCGAACCCCATCGATGGAACCGGCGGGTTGGTTCAGCGGGTGGGTCGCCCGTCCGATCCCGGCGTCAATGGCCCCTTGGTCCGGTTCCGCGAACCGGCCCTCTTCCGGGACCCAGGCCGCCATGGCGTCGCCGGCGATGCCGCCGAACACGGTCGAGTTGGCAACGCCGTTGCCGCCCAAACGGTTGGCGCCATGGACGCCGCCCGTGTCCTCGCCGGCGGCAAACAGGCCCGGGAGCACCGTCGAACAATCGGCCTCGAATTCGACCCCGCCCATCATGTAATGGGCCGTGGGCACGACCTCGACCAGGCCCTGCGCCAGATCGAAGCCGCAATCGGCGCAGCGCTCGACCATGCCCTTGAAGTTCTTCTTCACCTGGGCCGTGTCCAGATGGCGCATGGTGATGTAAAGCCCGCCGTGCTCAGCCGTGTTGCCGGCGCGCATTTCCGTCAGCATGGCGCGAGACACGATGTCGCGGGTCGCGCGCTCGTTCCGGTCATCGTATTTATGCATGAAGCGCTTACCATCGCCGCCCAGCAAATGGCCGCCGAAACCACGCAATCCCTCCTCGATGATCGTGCCGGTGATCCGCGTGTCGTCGCCGGCGATCAGGCCCGTCGGGTGGAACTGGACCATTTCCATGTCGCGCAAGGGCAATCCGGCGCGGAGCGCCATGGCCATGCCGTCGCAGGATTTGTCGCCGGACGGCGTATGGTATCTGTACATGGTCGGGCCGCCACCGGTGGCGAGCAACACGGCCCGGGCCTGGACGAAGCGGAACGACCCGGTCCGCATGTCGATGAACAGGACACCGGAAATCCGGGTGCCGTCCGCCGCCGGAATCAGGTCGATGGCGCGGTGGTCTTCCAGCTTGTTGACGTCCCGCGCCCAGGTCTGCTCCATCAGCCGGTTGATGATCTCGATCCCGGTCAGATCGCCCTTGTGCACCGTGCGGTCGAAGGTCTGCCCGGCGAAGGCCTTTTGGTGGACCGTGCCGTCCGGGTTGCGGTCGAAATAGCAGCCGAGCTCGTTTTCCAGCTCGCGGATGCGGATCTGGGCTTCGGTCACCAGGGTCCAGGCCAAATCCTGGTGATTGATCCACTTGCCGCCTTCCACAGTATCCATAAAGTGGCGTTCGGCGCTGTCGCCGGGCGCCAAGGCGACGTTGTAGCCGCCTTGGACCATGCGGGTGCAGCCGGTCTTGCCGAGCAAGCCCTTGACCGCGACGGTGACGTTGAGGTCCGGCGCCTGGTCCTTGACATGGAGCGCCGCGAACAGCCCGGCGCCGCCCGAGCCGAGGATCAGGACGTCGGTCTGTTGCGTTTCCATGGCCGCGGTCACGCGCCGACGCCCATGCCGGCCAGGACTTCGGCCCGGCGGTCCTGAGCCGTCTGCTTGACCGAGTCGTAGAGGGACCCGCCGTGGCTGTCCATGGCGACGAGCAGCGGGCCGAAGCCGCGGATCTTGAATTCCCAAAGGCTTTCCGGATTGAGGTCGTCGAGATCGACGTCGGTGATCTGTTCGATCCAGGTGGTCTCAAGCGCCGCCGTGCCGCCGATGATGGCGAGATAGACCCCGCCGAATTCCCGAAACGCCGCCCGAGACTCTTCGCCGAGCCCGCCCTTGCCGATGATCATGCGCACGCCGTATTGCGCCATCAGCGGCCGGGTGAACCGCTCCATGCGCTGGCTGGTGGTCGTTCCGACGCAGATGCTTTCATAGCCGGCCGGGCAGGAATTCGACGGCGGCACCTTCTTCACATTGGGCGCCGTATGGATCACCGCGTGTCCGTTCAAATCGAACCGCGTCGTCCGGCCGTGGTCGAACATATGGATTTGCGTCGCGTCGCGGATGCCGTAGAGCCAGTCTTCCAGGATCACCGTGTCCCCGGCCTTCAGGTCGCGGACCTGCTCTTCCGTGCAGGGCATGTGGATGGTCTGTTCAGCCATGGTGGTGCCCTCCCTTAGAAACCGATCTCTACGCCCGTGGGCGTAAACGTTGCCCGCGCGCGCCTTGCCGAATGGCACATGATGTTGACCGCCACCGGGTTCATGGTGATATGGGTCGCCGCCGTCTCCACATGCACGGCGAAGGCGGTACTGTCGCCGCCCAAGCCCTGCGGGCCGATGCCCAATTGGTTGACCGCATCCGAAAGCGCGACTTCCAGCTTCGCGCCCTCCGGGTCGTCACAGACCGAGCCCAGCGCCCGGGCGCCGGCCTTTTTGGCAAGCTTTGTGCAGAGATCCGACGTGCCGCCGACGCCGACGCCGACGATGGTCGGCGGGCAGACCCGGCCGCCCACTTCCATGACCTTGTCGACGACGAAGGTCTTGATCCCGTCGACGCCTTCCGCTGGGATGCACATTTTCAGGAAACTGCCGTTTTCCGAACCGGAGCCCTTGGGGATCATCTCCATCTCGAAGGTTTCCTCGGCGTTGGAGAAATCTACATTGATCACGGGAACCCGGATACCGCAAGAGGTCTGCTCGTTGACCCGGGTGATCGGATGGACGACGGAGGATCTGAGCGGGTGTTCCGTTGTGGCTCTCTCACATCCCTTTCTAATGGCGTCCTTCAAGGACTGGCCGTCGACCTCGACATTGCGGCCGATGACGATGTTGTAGATCGGGATGCCCGTGTCCTGGCACAGCAGATTTGTCGTGTCCTCGGCAACGTCGATGTTCTTGATCATGGTCGCCAGAACCGACTTGGCGAGCGGGTTCGTTTCCGAGGCGTCCAGTTTCTGAAAACCTGCCTTGATATCCGGCGGCAGGATCTTCAGCGCCTGGATATATAGGTGCTTGGCCGTTTCCTCGACGGCGTCCAGGTCAAGCTTCATGGCGGCATTCCTCCAACGGGCCGGGGCCTACCCGGCGTTCAGCAAAAAGATCAGGCCGGCGGCGACACTGAGCCCGCCGGTCACGGCGACGACGGATTTCTGCCAATCGCGCCAGGCCAGGAACTCGACGGCCAGGATACGCAAGCCGCCCGTCATATGCGCAGCCAGCGCGATGATCAGGACGGTCTCGGCAAGCTTCACCAGGGGCGCCTCGGTCCAGCTCAGGAACTTATCCAGGGTCGCCGCCTCTTCGATGGCCAACGCCAGAACATAGAAATGGAACGGCAGAAAGGCGAGCAGCGCCAGGCCCGACAGACGATGCACCAGGAAAGCCCAATAGACCGGATGGTTGCGATGGCTCATGGCGTCACGCCTCCAACCCATAAAGCCCGATCACGGCGCGGAACCCCATGACCAGGATGACGCCGCAGACCAGGGCCATGATCCAATGGGTCTGGCGTTTGCCCAGATTGGTGGTCTCGCGCAGAATGTTGCGCAGGCCCGCCGGCGCGTGCAGGGCCACGGCGATGACGAAGACCGAATAGAACAAGAGCCAGGGAACGCTGCCGGCGACGCGACCGACGATTTCCGCCGCCGTCACCCCGCCCTGCACGGCAATGACGATGACCGCCAAATGAACGACGACGCAGACGGCCAGGATCGCCGCGGTCACCCGCTGAACCAGCCATTCCAGGGTTTCGGCCTTGGCCGGGGTCATGGCTACAGGTCCCCCTTGATCAGCGCCTTGACCGTCGCCCGCTTGAGCCCGGCGATGGCCGCCGTCGGGTTCAGGTGCTTGGGGCAAAGTTCGAAACAGGTCTGCTGGGTGTGGCAGGACTGACAGCCGCCGACCCCGGAAATCGCCTTCAGCCGGTCCGCCTGACCGCCGTCGCGAACGTCGTTGACCAGGGTCCAGGCGCGGTTGAGCGCCGCCGGCCCAAGATAACTGGCCAGACCCGCGACCGTGTCGCAACCGGCATAGCAGACCCCGCAGTTGATGCATTCGATGCCGGCCGTGGCCTCTTTGCGTTGTGGGTCGTCGGGCGAAACTTGCTGGAAATCGTCATCCCGCGTCTTGGTCGGCACGAAATGGGCCTTGGCCTGGGTCCATTTTTCGAAGAACTCGGCCATGTCGACGGCCAGGTCGCGGATCACCGGCAGGTTGCGCAACGGCTGGATCTTGAGCCGGCCGCCGGTCGCGTCGCCAGCGACCTTGTCTACATGGGTGCGGCAGGTCCAACGCGGCTTGCCGTTGACGGTCATGGCGCAGGAGCCGCAGACCCCGACCCGACAGGCGAACCGATAGCTGAGCCCCGGATCCAGGTTGCGCTGCACGTAAGTCACCACGTCGAGCACGGTCTGGCTTGCCATGCGCGGCACTTCAAAGGTCTGGAACCGACCGTCTTCGCGGCCGCGCCAGATATCAACGGTGATCGTCTGTTCACTCATGCTCAGGTCATGCCTGTTCCAGATGCTGCGTCCGTCCTGGGGTCTTATTGATGCTTCTCACCGGTTGCGAGGCGTCGGCCGTTGGCCGGGAAATAGGCGATCTGATAACTCAGCTCCCGGCCCGGGCCTTCGAAACCCGCCATATGATAGATCAACCCCGTCGCCCCGGCCGACAGGCCCAACGCCCGGGTGACGTCCGCCGGCAAGGGACCGCAGGCGACCTGTTCCAGCACCCGGTCGGTGATGGCGCCGAACCGGCTGGACAGCAAAACCCGGATGTTGACATTGGCCAGACGACCGGCCGGCGTATTCAAGAGATCGGCGAACCGCGCCGCCGGCAGGTACAGGCGGCTGAGGCCGGCGAAGTCATGGTTCACGTCCAGGCGCCGGGTGACGACGATCAGATCCCCGGCGGCCAAGAAATCCCGCCAGGGTCCCGGCGCCTCCGTGGTCACGATGTCCAGAACCTCGGTAAACACCGGCAGAATGGTCCGCCCGTCGTCGGCCAGGAACCGGAAATGCCAGGGATCGTCCAGCGCCGCCGCCGGCGCGCCGACAAAGGTGCCATGGCCGTGGCGGCGGATCACCAAGCCCCGTTCGGCCAAATGGTTCAAGGCTTTTTGAATGGTGCCCAGGCTGGCCGGCAGTTGCCGCGCCAATTCGACCTCGGCCGGCAGCCGCTCGCCGGACCGCAGGTCCCCCGCCTCGATCGCCCGGGCGATGCCGTGGGAAACCCGCAGGTATTTGGGCAGACGGTCGCCGGCACCATCGGGCGCCGCATCCAACCGTTCCGCCAGAGCCGTGAAAACCATGCCATGTCCTTGGCTGTGTCCTCGGATGCGGCTTATGCCGCTTATTGGCGATCATCGGCGGGTCATGCCGCCAATCGGTGATCTTCGTCTCAGTTTTAGCGCAGGCCGCGCGCGGCGACAATACCTATATAGCTATATATGTCTTGTATATATCTTGTCGCCGCCAAGGCGAAAAGGCCGCGGCCTCTAGCCGCCTCGAAACGCCAAAGCGGCGCCGAAGCCAGCATCCGGCGGCACGACGAGGCAGCCCTGGGCAACGCCCGCACCCGGCCGGGCGTCGATGTCAGCCGCGGCCAATCGATCCTCGACCGCGCCCGGGTCGTCGACTGCGATGCCGTAGCCGGCGAAGCGCGCGCCGCCGCCGTCGGGTATTGGCGGAACCGCGCCCCCCAGGTCCCGGGCCAGCGCCTCGGGACCGGACAGGTAAAGCCGCGCCCCGCCGTCGCCCAGGCTGACCATCAATCCGTCGGTGGTTTCATCGGCGGTACCGAACAGCTTTTCCAGGAACGGACGGTGCGCCGCCGGCTCGGCCGCGACCATATAGACCGCGTCGATGTTGCGGGCGGTGTTTTCGTGACGTTGGTAGTCGGCTTTCCAGAACTGGGCCGGCGGATGGCGATGGTCGCAGGTGAACATCACGGCTTCGGCAAACCCCGGGTCCGGCGCGAAGGTCAGGCGGAAATCGAACTTGACCGTGGTCCCGTCCGGCTGCGTCGCCGTGCGGCCAAAGGCAAAGGGATCGAACAGCTCGATCCCGGCGCCGCGCAGCCGCTGGCGGTCGTCCTGCCACGACTTGGTCTTCAGCGCCAGCATGCTCATGCCAGGCCCTTGCCGGTCGAGGAAGTCACGGTTGTACGCACCGAAGCTGAAGGCACCCGGCCCGGCCTCGGGCACGTCGGCCGGCTGTGTCATGCTCAAAAGCTCAATGAAATCACCCTGCAACTGGGCCAGGCGGTTGCCCGTGCCGAAGGGGTGCTGGGCACGAGGCGTCAGGGTAAAGCCCAGGGCCTCGAACCGGGCCGCGGCGCGGTCCAGATCGGCCACGCAATGGACGACATGATCGATGCCGGGAGAACCGATGCCGGGGGTTGGCGCGGGTGCGTTCATCGGATCACGGCACGCAATAG
>JANQIJ010000163.1 GCA_028282185.1 Rhodospirillales bacterium | reverse complement strand
CGACTTGCAAGGAGGTTACGGTGGAAGTGCTCAAACAAATGGGATGGTTGCCCACCCTGGGCATCCTGGTCGTGGTGACGATCGTTTGCGGCATCCTGTTGAAGGTGACGCAACCGAAGTCCGAAAAGAAACCGTCGAAAAGGGAACTGGCGGAACTGTCCGACCGCGAGAAGTTCGAACTTTACGGCATCGGTGAAGGCCCCGGACCGGACGACGACGTCGAGGAATACTGGCGCGATTTCGAGCTGCACAAGCAGGGCGGCGGCAAGAACAACGAGTATTTCCGCGACGATCAGTTCTAGGCCCGCAAGCGCGCCTTTACCGGCCACTGCCCTTGTGCAAAAAAAATCCCCAAAGTGACCGGCAGGTTGGCTAGTCTAGGCCGTCAACGGGCGCCCCTTGGGCGGAACGACACGGCGAAACGACACTCTCCCGGTATTCATGGATTCCGCAAGCCCAGTGACGCCGACGGCCGACGATCTGCCTGACCTGTCCCGCAGGTTGGCCGAGGTCCGCGCCCATACCCTTGACCTGGTGCAACCGTTGTCCGATGCCGACGCCACGGCCCAATCCATGGACGACGCCAGTCCCGCGAAATGGCACTTGGGCCATACCAGTTGGGTGTTCGAGGCCATGGTCCTGACCCCCCACCTGCCTGATTACCGGCCCTACGACGACCGTTTTTCTTATCTGTTCAATTCCTATTATGAATCGATCGGCGATCGGCAGCCGCGCCCGCAGCGCGGCATGTTGACCCGCCCGGCCCTGGATGAGGTCATCGCCTATCGCGGTCATGTCGACGCGGCCTTGCAGCGGTTGGCGCAGAACAAGGGCGACGATCCGGCCGTCGCACGGGCGTTGCAATTGGGCCTGCATCACGAGCAGCAACACCAGGAATTGCTGTTGACCGACATTCTCCATTTGTTCGCCCAGAACCCGCTTCGGCCTGCCTATGCGCCGTTCGCAATGAACGCAGAGGCAGGCACGCGCCCGGCCGACGCCGGGGGTGACGCGGCGGCGGCCGTCTGGCATGACGTCGCCGGCGGGATCATGCCCGTCGGCGCCGACGCGGAAGCGGGTTTCGCCTTCGATTGCGAAACGCCGCGCCACGATGCCCTTGTCCGCCCCTTCCGTCTGGCCGGCCGGCCGGTGAGCAACGACGACTGGCTCGACTTCATGGCCGACGGCGGCTATGGCGACCCATTGTTGTGGTTGTCCGACGGTTGGGCGATGGTCCAGGCCGAGAACTGGCGGGCGCCGCTTTACTGGCAAGAGCACGAAGATGGCTGGCGGGTCATGACGCTCTACGGGATGCGGCCCGTCGATCCGGCGGCGCCGGTCTGTCATGTGTCTCTTTATGAAGCGGATGCCTATGCCCGTTGGGCCGGCAAGCGACTGCCGACGGAATTCGAATGGGAAATCGCGGCGGCTGACTTGCCGCTGTCCGGCAACCTGGGGGACGGCGGGGCGCTGACGCCGTTGCCGCCGGCGGTCGTCGATGCCCCTGCCCCCGGTCCCCGGCAGATGTTCGGCGACGTCTGGGAGTGGACGGCCTCGGCCTATGCGCCCTATCCCGGGTTCCGCCCGCGCGACGGCGCCGGCGGCGAATACAACGGCAAGTTCATGTCCGGCCAGAACGTGCTCAGGGGTGGGTCCTGCGTCACGCCCGGCGGGCATCTGCGGGCGACCTATCGCAACTTCTTCTATCCTCATCAGCGTTGGCAGTTCACCGGCCTGCGTCTTGCGGAGGATGCGTGATGGACGGGCTCGGGGACGTCGAGGAAACGGGTCTGAGCGAGGCCGAGCGCGAGACCTTCGCAACGGATGTGATCAATGGTCTCTCCGGAGCGGCCAAGAGCATTCCCTGCAAGTGGTTTTACGACGTGCGCGGCTCGGAACTGTTCGAAGAGATCACCCGACTGGATGAATACTATCCAACCCGGACCGAGCTTTCCTTGCTGGACGATATCGCGGACGACCTGGGTGATCGCCTGCCCGAACGGGCCTGGGTCATCGAATTCGGCTCCGGGTCGTCGCGCAAATCGGATTTGTTCCTCGACGCCTTGAACGATCCCCGTGGCTACGTGCCGATCGACGTGGCGGCCGACTATCTTGAGGCCGCCGCGGGAGCCCTGTCGGAACGGCAGCCGCATCTCCAGGTCCGGCCGATCGCCGGCGACTTTACCGAGCCCATCGACCTGCCGGCGGACATGGCCGAGCAGCCGAAGGTGGGTTTCTTCCCGGGATCGACCATCGGTAATTTCGAACCGCCGCAGGCGACCCGCTTCCTGGCCCAAGGTCGCGCCATGCTGGGCGATGGCGGTCATATGGTGATCGGCGTCGACTTGAAGAAAGACACGGACCGGCTGTTGGCCGCCTATGACGACGCCCAGGGCGTGACCGCGGACTTCAACCTCAATCTGTTGGATCGGATCAACCGGGAACTGGGTGGCGAGTTCGATCGCGAGCGGTTCCGCCACCAGGTCAGATACGATCCCGACGAAGGCCGGATCGAAATGCATTTGGAAAGCGTCGACGCTCAAACGGTCCGGATTGACGGTCATCGCTTCGAGTTTCGCGCCGGCGAGACGATCCATACGGAAAACTCCTACAAGTACGCGGTCGAGGATTTCGCCGGCGTGGCGCGGGCCGCCGGCTGGACGATCGATCACCATTGGACCGACGCCGAGGAGTTGTTCAGCGTTCATCTACTGGCCGCCGCCTGAGGGCGCGGCCCGATCGGGGGATCGGCATGCGGCCGTTCATTCCATGGTTTCTGATCGCCGCGCTGGTCGCTCTCCTGGTTGGTTTCGCGCCGCCCCGGATCGCCCGCGCCTGCGGCCCGGTGGTCGAGGTCCAATTCTACGAAGCGGACGGCGACATCTTCGTCGTCCACAACCTGTCGAAGGAACCCTGGACGCTGATCAATCTCGAGATCGTCCTGACCGGTTCCGCCGGGCGCCTGGTGTTCGACACGGAAGACGGCGGCCCGGCGAGAACATGCCGCGGCAATTCGCCGCGATCGGCAACGAGGTGGGCCTGACGTCCGAGCCGCTGGTCGCCGACGGGGCGGAGAAACTGATCCTGACCTTCGCCGACTTCGGGCCGGACAAGATCTTCACATTCGTCATAGACCTTGATGATCGATTGGAGTCATCGGATTTCGGCCAGGCCGTGGTTTCCGGCAACGAGATCGCCGATGCCCGGGCCGAGGCCTTCTTCACCAGTTCCCGTTACGGCAGGACCCAGGCCCAGGGCGCCTTTGGGTCCGACGGCAAGGCACGGCTCAGCGGCGCGACCTGCGTCTAGCCGCAAACCCCGAGCGGCGGCTTGGCCGGCGCGACGACGCGTTTGCGCGAAACCCATGACGCCGTAAACCCCGAGCGGCGGCTTGGCCGGCGCGACGACGCGTTTGCGCGAAAACAGAGCCCGCCTAGGGGGCTCAAGAACCTCGCCCCAGCATGGTCAATACGTCCTCGGCCGAGGAGACGTTCAGTCCCGACTCGGTCTCAAGCGCGAAGTGGGTCACCCGGCCGTCCTCGACGATCATCGCATAGCGTTTCGAGCGGCGGCCGTAGCCCTTGGCCGACATATCGGCCGCCAGGCCCAGCGCTTCGGTCAATTCGCCGTTGCCGTCGGACAGCATGACCACCTTGCCGCCGGCGCCATGGGCCCGGCCCCAGGCGTCCATGACCATGGCGTCGTTGACCGCCAGACAGGCGATTTCATCAACGCCCCGGGCCATGATCGCCGCGGCCTGTTGGACGAAGCCCGGCAGGTGCTTGGCCGAACAGGTCCGGGTGAAGGCGCCGGGCAGGCCGAAAAGGACGACCTTGCGGTTCTTGAAGAAGTCGTTGGTCGAGACCGAAGCCGGCGCGCCGTCGATCAGGCGGAAAAGGGTCGCCGAGGGAATCGTGTCACCGATCTGAATGGACATCGTTGTGCTCTCCCTTATGCTGTGCCGCCCGACCGGTCGCGGATCAGGTTGATGATCCCGGAAAAGTCCTTGCCGGCTTGGCCGGCGTCCGAATAGTCGCGATAAATCGCCATCGCTGTTTCGGCGACACCCAGATCGCAGCCGGCGTCGGCCCCGGCCTTGAGCGCCAGAGCCATGTCCTTGAGCATCAGGGCCGTGGCGAAACCGGCGGCGTAGTCGCTGTTGGCCGGCGATGTCGGCACCGGCCCCGGTACCGGGCAATAGGTGGTCAGCGACCAGCACTGGCCCGAAGCCGTCGACGAGACGTCGAACAGTTTCCGTGCTTCCAGGCCCAAATGTTCGGCCAGGACGAAAGCCTCCGAGACCGAGGCCATCTGAACCCCCAACATCATGTTGTTGCAGATTTTGGCCGCCTGGCCGTTTCCCGGGCCGCCGCAATGGACGATGTTCTTGCCCATGGCTGCGAGGACCGGCCGGGCACGGCCGACCGCCGCTTCGCCGCCGCCGACCATGAAGGTCAGGGTCGCCGCTTCGGCGCCACCGACGCCACCCGAGACAGGGGCGTCGACCATGGCCAGGCCGGCGGCCTCGGCCTTGGCCTGAACGGCGCGGGCCGTGGCCACGTCGATGGTCGAGCAATCGATCAACAGTGTCCCGGCCGCCGCGCGGCCGATGATGGCCTCGCCGTAAACCTGTGCTACGTGTTCGCCCGCCGGCAGCATGGTGATGACGATCTCCGCCCCGTCGCAGCAGGCGGCGGCGCTGGCGGCGGCCTCGGCGCCCCGGTCGACGGTGCGGTCGACCAAGCCCGCGTCAAGATCGAACGCGCGCACCGAA
>JANQIJ010000120.1 GCA_028282185.1 Rhodospirillales bacterium | reverse complement strand
CCATCCTCGGCGTGATTTCCGAACGCGATATCGTCCGTGCCTGCGACGAACGGGGGGGTGATCTTGTCGATCTGCGGGTCGCCGAGATCATGACCGCCGATGTCCGGACCTGTGGCCCCGACCTGGAGATTAACGAGGCCATGCGGATGATGCGCATGGGCGGCTTTCGTCATCTGCCCGTGGTCGAGGACGGGGCGCTGATCGGCCTGATCAGCGCCACGGACATCCTGATGTTCTACATGCGGCACGCCAGCCTGACCGATCGGCGCGCCGTGCTGGACATCATTTTGGATGCGGGCTTAGTCTATCCCGGTGGATGAGCGGGGCGTTTGGCTCCGTTGCCCGATCGGGAGGAGCCCCGCGCGATGATCAAGTTACACGCATGATCGAGGTGACGGCATGATCCAGGTGCTCGGCAACCTGGCCGCCGACCATGCGGGCATGGCGCGTGTGCTGCGCCTGCTGGAAGCGGAAATCGAGCAAAGCGAAGCCGGCGGGACGCCGGATTTCCAGGTCATCGCCCGGGTCCTCGATTACTTCCTCAGCTATCCGGACCTGTGCCACCATCCGATAGAGGATCTGATCCTCCGCAAGCTGGAAGCCCGCGATGCCGGGGCGGCAAAGCGGGTCGGCGACCTGACGGCGGAGCACGACAAGCTGGCCGGCATGATCCACAAGCTGGCTTTCACGGCGACGCGCCGGGCGCTTGGCGAAGAACGGCCGGATGCGGCCTGGTTCGTTTCCATGGCGCGCAGCATGCTGGAGGCCCACCGTCATCACATGGAGATGGAAGACAGGTATTTCTTTCCCGTCGCCGAACGGTTGTTGACCGATGCCGATTGGGCCGAAATCGACGCCGAGATCGCGGCCTACGACGCCTGTTTCAAATGCCGGAAAATCGCCCGCCGATTGGAGGCCGACATCGGCGCGTTGCTGGACCGCGCCGACCCGTAGGGATGCCGGCGGCGAGAAGGCCGCCGGCACGGGGCGCGGCGGAGCCGATCAGGAAGCCGACCAGATCGAACATCAGGCCGAGCGCCTAGAGCCGCGCCTTGCGATAAACCCCGTACCAGGCGAGGCCCGCCGCCTGCAGACCGGCAACCACCAGAAAGGCCCAGGTATAGCCTTCGGGCGCGAAATGACCTGGCACCGGTTCCGGCCAGAGGTTGATGATTTCGCCAACGCCCCATTGCACGGCGAAGGCGCCGAAGAACACCATGACGTTGAGGCCGGTGACAACGCGGCCCGTCAGCTCCTTGGGAAAGGCCTGGCTGACCGCGTTGTAGGGCAGGATGCCGAAGGTGCCGAGAAAACCGAAGGCATACCACCAGGGGATCGCCTCGGCCGAGGGGGTCAGGGCGATGACCGTGATGGTCACCGTGAACAGCGACATGCCGACGAGCGCCACGGTCATGGAATGGACGCCGAAGCGCGCCAAGCGGTCGGTCAGCGCCCCCATGGAAACGAAGCCGGCGACCATGCAAAGCGCGATGAAGAACAGGCCCTCGGCCATGTCCGACTGGTTCAAGCCGGCGACGTCGCGCAGCCAGGGACCCGACCAGAGCGATTGCAGGCCCAGATAGCCGCTTTGCACCAGGACGGTCGAGGGCGCCACGCGCCAAAAGATCGGCGAGGCGAAGACCCGGCGCACGCCGTTGACCGCCTGGCTCCAGGTTTCGGTGCTTTCCACCCGGTCGCGCTTGGGCACGGCGAAGAACAGAATCGCCGCCGCGAGCAACGTAACCCCGGCCAGGATGACGAACACGCCGCGCCAATCGGTATAGCCCAGGGCCATCTCGATCGGTGTGGTCGCGGTCAGCGCGCCCATCCCGCCGATCGCCATGTGAAACCCGGTGATCAGCGGCAGGCGCTCGGCCGAAATCCAATGGGAATAGGCCTTGAATGCCGCCATCAGACAGGCCGAGGTTCCAAGTCCGATCATCGCCCGGCCGATCATCAGCTCGACCGTGTCGCCGGCCAAGGCGAAGACCAGGGCGCCGGCGGCGGCAATGACCAGCAGCGCGGCCTCGCACTTGCGCGGACCGTAGCGGTCGAGCAGCACGCCCAAGGGCAATTGAAAGGCGGCGAAGGCGAAGAAATTGGCGCTGGTCAGTAGGCCCAGGTCGGCGGCCGTCAATCCCAGGTCGCGGATCAGGTCCGGCGCGATCACTGCGTTGACCACCCGCAGCAGGTAACTCAGGAAGTAGCCGAAGGCGAAGGGCAGAAAGACCTGAAAGACGATCATGGATCGGCCTATATTAGAGCGGAACAGATTTTCAGGGTGGTGCCGGAAAGCGTCGGACCATCCCCCATATTTCCGGCCAAGGCAAGGTCCGGCCATTGATGGCGCCGCGCCCAGCGATCGGCAGGCGATGCCCCAAGGCCCGAGCGGAAAGCGGAAACGTAGCGCATGACGGCGGCGACGGACACGGGTCCGGCAGGGAATTTTCCGACCGGCGACTGGGACCGGGATATTCAGGCGATCAGTGATTGGCTCGTCGCCGAATCGCTTGAGAGGGTCGACTTGCCGCGGTTGCTGGCGGGATTTTGCGACAGTTTGAACGCCGCCGGTCTGCCGATCCTGCGGGCGATTTCCGCCATGAACACCCTCCATCCCATGTACTTGGCGCAGACTTTCACCTATATCCGCGGCGAGGAGAACATCACCACCGACATCCCTCACGGCGCGCAGAACACCGGCGAGTGGCAGCGCAGCCCGCTGAAGCCGCTGATCGATGAAGGCCGGGCGGAATGTCGTTACGACGTGACCGATACCCGCCTGTTCCGGACCTTTCCCGTTCTCAGCGAGGTGCACGCCATGGGCGGGACCGACTACTTTGGCCTGTTGACCCGGTTCGACCGCCGCGCCGACGAGATCGACCAGGTCGAGCGACTGGACGGTTTGCTGACGTCCTGGGTGACGGATCGCCAGGGCGGCTACGATGGCAAACATGTCCAGGCGTTGAGACGGCTGGTGCCCCGCTTCGCGGTCGCCGCCAAGATGGCGAAACGGGAAGAGACCACGCGCAACATCGTCACCGCCTATATGGGCCGGGACGCCGGCTTCCGCGTGTTGAACGGGCAGATCAAACTGGGTGACGGGGAACTGTTGCCATCGGTGATCTGGTATTCGGACATGCGCAACTCCACCTCGCTTTGCGAAACGCTCAGCCCCGAGGACTATCTGTCTGCCTTGAACCACTATTTCGCCTGTTCCGCCGGCGCGGTGATGGAAGGCGGCGGCGAGGTCCTGCGCTTCGTCGGCGACGCCGTGCTCGGCATCTTTCCCGTCGGCGACGGCGCAGACAGTCCGAAAGACGCCTGCGCCAAGGCGCTGGCCGCCGCCGGCGACGCTCGGGGTCGGCTGGCCGCCGTCAACGGCGACCGCCGGGATGTCGGCCAGCCGGCCTTGGACTTCGGTCTCGGCCTGCATTTGGGCGAGGTCATGTACGGCAACATCGGCGTGCCGGCGCGGGTCGAGTTCTCGGTCACCGGGCCGGCTGCCAACGAGGCCGCCCGCCTGGAAGACCTGACCAAGGAGACCGGCGAGCCTGTCCTGGTGTCGAAAGCCTTCACCCGTCATCTAACTGTCCCGTGGCGTGCGCTAGGCTCGTATCGGATGCGCGGGGTGGCCGAAACGCAGGAAGTGTTTGCGCCGCCCGCGGCGCGCTGATAAAGCGAAGCGCGCAGCGGAACAGGGAAACGAACGTGACCTCGAATAATCAAAACGGCAAGACGGACACTTACTATAATAAGTCCTCGCGTTTCCTGCGCTACAAGCTTGTGATCCCCATGAAGCGCAGTCCCCATCCGCCTGAATACACGGCGCGCGGCGTCTATTGGGGGGTGTTCTGGGGCATGACGCCGCTGGTCGGCGTGCAGATGCCCTTGGTCACGGCGCAGTGGCTTTTGTTCCGGATCTGGGAACGGACCAGTTTTCATTTGGTCCAGGGGCTGGCCTGGGTGTGGATCTCCAATGTCTTCACCATCGTCCCGATGTATTACACCTTCTATGTCACCGGCCAGGTCATGCTCGGCCGTTTGGGCGAATTGTCGGGCTACGACGCCTTCGCCAAGCTGTTCACCTTTTCCGCCTGGCAGAAAGACACGTTTTGGGAAACGATCGTCTATTACTTCTCTTATGTGTGGGACAAGTTCGGCCTGCCGCTGGCGATCGGCTGGGTGCCCTACGCCCTGGTCGGCGGTTGGATCGCTTACAAACTGTCGCTGAAGATCATCCGCCGCCGGCGGGAGAAGATCCTGAACAAGCGGTTGGGCCGGGCCCGGGACAAGGGATCGACCGTGGCATCGCCGACGCCCGATGGAGCGCCCGCCGGCGAACATCAGGCCGACGCGCAGCGGGGGGACGACCCGGTGCC
>JANQIJ010000117.1 GCA_028282185.1 Rhodospirillales bacterium | reverse complement strand
TACCCAGCATACATGATCAGAATTGCCATCCCGGCCCGGCGGCCGACCGGCATTCGACCCATCAACACGGGCGCAACCAGAACCGTGCAGCCCAGCATCACCCAAAGGTCGAAGGCCCGCATCCCATCCGACACCGGCAGCGGCACGACAAACGCGGTGATCCCGGCGATGGCCAGCATGTTGAACATGTTGCTGCCAAGAATATTCCCCAGGGCGACGTCCGGATGGCCGCGCCGCGCGGCCACGGCCGAAGCCGCCAATTCGGGCAGCGAGGTGCCGATGGCGATCAACGTCAAACCGATCACTTCCTCGGACCAGCCGAGCGCCCGCGCGATCGCGACGCCGCCGTCGACCATTAGGTCGGCGCCCCAGGCAATCCCAGCCAAACCGACCAATGTCACCCCCGTCGCCAGCCAGGGATTGTCCGGGACGCCGCCCATGGTGTCCGCTTCTTCGGCGTGTTCCTGGGCGCTGGCCGGGTCGCGGGCGTCTTTCCAATAGGAAAAGCCCATGTAGCCGACGAAGATCGCAATCAGCAGCCCCCCGCCCAAGGGCCCGATCGTGCCGGACCAGCCAAGGGCGACGAAGATCGCCGTGAAAAGAAACAACAGGAAGGCGTCCCGATTTTCTTGTTGGGCGCGGCGGGCGATCGGCGCGATCAACGCGGCCGCGCCGACGATCAGCAGAACATTGGCGATGTTGCTGCCGACCACGTTTCCGGTCGCGACCCCCGGAACCCCGGCCAGCGCCGCGTCAATCGCGACCACCAGTTCCGGCGCCGAGGTGCCGAGCGCGACCACGGTCATGCCGATCATCAAGGCCGACATGCCAAGACTGCGGGCCAGGCCGACGGCGCCTCGGATCATGATCTCGGCGGCAACCAGCAAAACCACCAAGCCGCCGGCCAACTGGATGTACATGTTCATGCCTGAGCGCCGTCCCGTTCCGTGTCCCGCGCCGCCGCGTCGGCGGCAAGACGCCCCAGCTCCGCGACGATACGGGCGTACATCGGCCGCTTGAAAGGCACCACCAGGTTCGGCAGGCCCGCCATGGCGACCCAGCGCCAAGCGTCGAATTCCGGCTTGTCGTGGGCGTTCAGGTCGATTTCGGCCTCGCGCCCGAGAAACCTGAGGACGAACCACTTTTGTGCCTGGCCGCGGAAACGTCCCTTCCAGATGCGGCGGCTGACCTCCGGCGGCAGGTCGTAGCTCAACCAGTCTTCGGTCTCGGCAATGATCTCGGCGTTGACGACCCCGGTTTCCTCGGCCAATTCGCGGCGCACGGCTTCGCGCGGATCTTCGCCGTCGTCCAGCCCGCCTTGCGGCATCTGCCAGGGATAATCCAGCTGTTCACCGACCTTGCGCAGCCGCTGACCGACCCAAACAAGCCCACGGTCGTTCATCAACATGGCGCCGACGCCACGCCGATAGGGGCGCGGGTCCGACGCCGTCGTACCCGCGCGTTCCTGCGCGGGCGCCGCTTCCCCCGTCGCCCCCGCGGCCGCGCCATCGCCGCCCGTCACTGGATCACCTGAAGATCGGCAATCGCGCTGACCGGGACCAGACGCAATTTATCGGGTCCCTGCTGGACCAACCAGGATTGCAGTTCCTGGATGGTCTTCGGATAGGCCCGGCCCATGGCCAGGGCGACGGACTGGCTGCGCGCCAAGGCGCCAAACCGCAGCAGCTTGCTGGCGACCTCGTCCGCCGTCGGCACCGTATCGAGTTTGATGTTCACCGAAGCGCGGGGCAGTTCCAATTCTGCGGCGACGCGGGTCATCGCGCCGGTCCCCGATTCGCCGGCATCGACGAACATCAACCCCCGATCGCGCAACGTCTCGAACACCGGGCGCAATTGGCCCTCGGCGACGCCGAACTTGCTGCCGTACTTGCTGACGAAACCGACATATCCCGGGACCAGGGACATCAGGTTGTCCAGGGCCGCCAGATTGTCGGCGACCTGCACATTGGCATTGAGCCCCAGCGGACCGGCATCCTCGAACGGAAACTCGTTGCTTTCCATGGGCAGGCCGACAAACACCTCATGCCCCGCCAGGCGCGCACGGATGACCCAGTCCTGCGGGTCGCGAGCATAGGGGTCGATCACCAAGCTGATCTCTGGCGGCAGGGACTTGATCGCCGCAAGGCTGGCCGCGCGACTCAGGCCAATGCCGCGGATCAGGATCGCGATCCTGGGGATCGCCGGATCGACTTCGGCGATCGGCCGGGCATAGGCATCCATCGGTCGTGTTCCATTGCGGGCGACGACCGGCAGAACCCTGTCACTGCCGAGCTTTTCAACCAGGGCCGGATCCGGCACACGCGACAGTGGCTCGGCTTCGGGAAGCGGGCGGATGCCCGAAAACGCACCGGACATTGCAAAAGGCACAATCCGGGCCTGATCCGGATCCGGCAGACCGGCGCTACCGCTGAGCGCACCCTTGCCGACATTTTGGATGGCGACTTGACTGGACGAGACACCATCGACGATCCGTTCGCGGGTCATGCCTTTCGCCATTTGGCTGATCTTGTCGGACAGCCCACCGCCTCCGCCGTCCGACCCCCCCGGCGCTTCGACCGGTTGGGCCCCGTCGGGCAAGGCGACCGAACCGTCTGCGAGAACCTTGGGCGCCGACGCCGTCGCCTCGGGCTCATCCGTTCCCAAAAGGAACCAAGCGGCGCCACCGATCACGCTGGTCAAGACGAGGCTGCCGGCGACGGCTGAGATGATGAGCACCTTGCGCTGTGGCTCCATGCGGGACCAGGCATTACCGCCGTTCTCGTCATCATCATCGTCATCGCCGTCTAGGTCGTCCTCGTCCTCATCGTCGAGATCGTCGAGATCGACGCCATCGTCGTCGTCATCGCCCTTCTTGCGGCGTTTCAAGCTAAAAGGCAGTTTCAACGGTTCACCCGTTCACATCTGACGCGGCTGGCGGCGCCAAAGTCCACGCGCAAGAACGACACCTTCCTTAAGCGGATAGGTCAATTGGTCGAGGACGTCAACGCATCGGAAAACAGCGCCACGCCGCGCAACAAGTCGACCGCCCGCAGGAGCTGGTAATCGGCCAGAGGCTTTGCTTCACTTTGTTGATTTTCATCGGGTTTTTTGGATTCCGACTGTTCCTGTCCGGCGCTCTCATCGGGGGCCGTCTGGCCGGGGCCGTTGTCCAGCGCACCGCGCAGGTTCTCCTCACGCCGCCGCGGGCCGACGTCCGTGTCCTCGATTCGCGCCGGTTTGACCTCGATATCCGGATGGATGCCCTTGGCCTGGATGCTGTCGCCGGACGGCGTGTAATAGCGTGCCGTGGTCAGGCGCATGGCGCGACGTCCCTGCAGCGGGATGATCGTCTGCACCGACCCCTTGCCGAACGACCGGGTGCCGAGAACGACCGCGCGGCGATGATCCTGCAAGGCACCGGCGACGATTTCCGAAGCCGAGGCCGACCCGCCGTTGATCAGCACGACCACCGGCTTGCCATCGACCAGATCGCCCTTGGTCGCGTTGAAGCGCTGCGTATCGTCGGGATCGCGGGACCGGGTGGAAACGATCTCGCCCTTGTCGAGGAAGGCATCCGAGACGGCCACCGCCTGATCCAGAAGGCCGCCGGGATTGTTGCGCAAGTCGAGGACATAGCCCTTGAGCTTGTCGCCCAGTTCATCCTTGATCTTGCCGATGGCCTTCTCCAGGCCCTCGTAGGTCTGTTCGCTGAAGGACGTGATCCGAAGGTAGCCGACGTCGCCCTCAAGGCGATGACGGACCGAGGTGATCTTGATCACCGCGCGGGTGATCGTCACGTCGAACGGCTCCTTGCCCTGGCGGACAATGGTCAACTTGATGTCGCTGCCGACCTTGCCGCGCATTTTCTCGACCGCCTGGGACAGGGTCAGACCGCGGATCGCCTCGCCGTCCAAATGCGTGACATAGTCGCCGGACTTGACCCCGGCGCGGTAGGCCGGCGTGTCGTCGATCGGCGAGATCACCTTGACGATCCCGTTTTCCATGGTCACCTGAATGCCCAGGCCGCCGAACTCGCCCCGGGTATTGACCTGCATTTCCTTGTAATTGCGCGCATTCATATAGCTGGAATGGGGATCCAAGGCAGTCAACATGCCGGCGATCGCGGCCTCGACCATCTGTTCGTCCGTGGGCTCGTCCACGTATTGAGAGCGGATCCGTTCGAACACGTCGCCGAACAGGTTCAACAGACGATAGGTCGCTTCGGAATTCTCGGTCTTGTCCGCCGCCGCGCCGTCCTGCGCCCAGGCCGATTGCGGGCCGACACCGAGGCCGATCACCATTGCCGCGGCGACGATCCAGCTTGTCCGCGTCAGGTTCCTGAAATTCTGTTTCATCCGCTTACCTTGTTGTTGCCTGCCGCGAGCCACGGCAGAGGATTGATCGGCTGACCACGGCGCCTGAGCTCGACATACAATACCGGACGTTCCGCCCTGCCGCCGCTTTCGACCGGCATCTGGCCAACCGGCTCACCGGTCGAAACCACCTGGCCCACGGCCGCATCGATCCGGGCCATTCCGGCAAGCAGGGTATGATATCCGTCGCCGTGATCGATAATCAACAATTGCCCGTATCCCCTGAACTTGCCGGCAAAGGCGACGATGCCGCCGAAATTGGCGATCACCTGGGCGCCGCTACGGGCGGCGATGTCGATGCCCTTGCGGCTGAGACCCGCGGACATGTTTTGGCCATAGCGACCGATCAGGTCGCCGACGACCGGACGCGGCAGCTTGCCACGGTGCTTTGTGATCGAGCCCGATGGCGAAACTGTGGCGGGATCGCGGGGAATTCGCGGCCGGACGGCGACCTTGGTGGCTGGCTTGTCGGGGGCGGTAACCGCTGCCTTGGCCCGCTCCCGCCTGGCCTTTTCGGCCGCTTCCCGGACCGCCAGCAGGCGCTGTTCCTCCAAACGGGCCATCAGACCCTTCAGGTCCTTCGCCTTGGCCGCCAGGCGGGCGACCTTTTCCGCCGCCTGCCGGCGCTCCGCCCGGGTGCGGTCGAGCAACTGGCGCTTATTGGCCATCAGGCGGCGGATCTCGCCCCGACGGCGATCCAGATCCTGGGTCACAGAGGTCAGGGTGACGCGTTCCCTGGCGGTCTGCTCCCGGGTCGACGCCAGGGCTTCCAAGTCAAGGCGAAGACTGGCCGCGCGGCGATCGATCTCGGGAACGACGGAACGCAGCAGGATGGCGCTGCGGACCAAATCGTCGGGACTTTCCGGCAGCGCCAAGAGGGCCTCCGGCGGGAACTGGACCATTTTCTGCAACGCCATCAGGACCCCCGCCAGCTGCCTTCGGTTGGCGCGAAGGACCGCCAGTTTTTCATTTTCCTGACGCACCAGGTCGGCGATCTTGGCCTCCAGCGTGATCACCCGAAGCTCCCGATCCTGCACCACCTTGGCGGCCGAGACCAGGCTTTGGCGAAGATTGCGAAGATCGGTCTCGAGCTTGCGGGCCTGATCGTCAAGCCGTTGGGATTCCGCCTTTTTCTTTTGGATTTCGCGTTCGACTTCGCCCAGCCGACCTTCGACCTTGGCACCGGCGGCGCCCGGCGATTGGGCCAAGGCGGGGGCGGCGGAGAACTGGACGCCGGCCATCAGGCTGAGCGATACGACCGCCGGCGCCACCAAGGCCAGGCAGAGCCGCGGAGCCCGGCCATAAACGGGGTTCAGCCGGCAAATGGAATCGAGGCCGCCCCTTAGGCTTGGCCGGGCCAAGGCGGCGACTATTCCGCGGCCTGGGCCGAGGCGCCGGCCCCACCGTCGATCAGCGATCGACCGGTCATTTCCGCCGGCTGATCCAGATGCAAGAGCTGCAGCAAGGTCGGCGCCACGTCGGCAAGACGGCCGTCGTTCAAACCGTTGACCCAATCGGGCGCGTTGACCAACACGGCCGGCACCAGGTTCAGGGTATGGGCCGTATGCGGCCCCTTGGACTTGGCGTCGGTCATCTGTTCGCAATTACCGTGATCGGCGGTCACCAACATGACGCCGCCGGCTTGGGTGACCGCGGCTTCCAGGCGCGCCAGACTGGCATCGATGGTCTCGGCCGCCTGGATCGCGGCCGCCAGGTCGCCCGTATGACCGACCATGTCGCCGTTGGCGTAATTGACAACGATCAGGTCAAAAATCCCGGCGTCGATCACCCGGCAAAGCTCGTCGGTCACCTGGGGCGCCGACATTTCCGGCTGCAGGTCGTAGGTCGCAACCTTGGGTGAGGGCACCAGGATCCGTTCCTCGCCGTCGAACAGTTCTTCCCGGCCGCCGTTCAGGAAGAAGGTGACATGGGCGTATTTTTCCGTTTCTGCGATACGCAGCTGCTTCAGCCCCGCTTCGGCGGCGACCTCGCCCAAAATGCCGGTCAACCGGTCGGCCGGGAACATCGCCGGCAGGAAGGCGTTCAGCTCGCTTGAATATTCGACCATGCCCAGGCGGGCGGCGAACTCGACGGTCTTCTCCCGGGCGAAGCCGTCGAAGTCGGGATCGACCATTGCGGAGAGGATCTCCCGCGCGCGATCTGCCCGGAAATTGGCGCAAAGCAGGCCGTCGCCGTCGTTAATCCCGCCATAACCGCCGATCAAACCGGGCTCCATGAACTCGTCCGTCTTGCCCGCCGCGTAACCGGCGCAGATCGCCTCGACGGGATCGTCGGCGTTGTCCTCGGCCTGGCCCGCGACCAGCGCCGCGTAGGCCTTGGCGACGCGGTCCCAGCGTTTGTCCCGGTCCATCGCCCAATAGCGCCCGATGACCGTGCCCACGGCAAACCCTTCGACGCCTTCCAGTTCGGCCAGAAACTTGGTCATATAGCCCTTGGCGCCCTTGGGAGGGGTGTCGCGGCCATCAAGGAAGGCATGCAGCACAACGGGCACGCCGGCGTCAGCGACGGCGCGGACCAAGGCCGCGATATGGTCCTGGTGGCTGTGCACGCCGCCGGGGCTCAACAGGCCAAGCAGATGACAGACACCACCAGACGACTTGAGGTCGGACACGAATGTCTTGAGGTGGGGGTTTTGCGCCAGCGATCCGTCGGCCACGGCGGCATCGATCTTGGGCAGGTCCTGCATGACGATGCGGCCGGCCCCCAGGTTCATATGCCCAACCTCGGAATTGCCCATCTGGCCCTGCGGCAGGCCGACTTCCTGGGCCGAGGCGTCGAGCCGGGCGCGCGGGTATTCCGCGATCAACCGGTCCCAGGTCGGCGTTTCGGCCAAGTGAATGGCGTTGTCGTCGGCGGGTCCCCGGTCGCCCCAGCCATCCAGAATGCAAAGGACGACGGGCCTCGGCCGGTCTGTCACATCCGGTGTGTCACTCATCAGCGCGATCGCAGCCTTTTCATGGATAGAATGTACGGCTTTATATATACGTCGTTTCGCCGCGTTGGCATCTTTTTACCAAAAACCGCCTCTGACGATAAGGGGGAATCATGGCGCTTTCCGGTCCACGGCCAGGCTGGCTGACCTTCGATTGTTACGGCACCCTCGCCCAATGGGACGAGGGGCTGATCGGGGCGGTGGAAAAGATCCTCGCCAAACAAGAGGCCGGCGCCATCACGCCCGGGACCCTGATCGAGGTCTATGACAGGCACGAGCACGCCCTGGAGCAAGCGCGCCCGTTCCGCACCTTCCGGGACGTGGCGGGCACCGCCCTGGCCCTGGTCATGGACGACCTGGGCCTGGCGAGTGACCCCGCCGACATGGAAATCCTGACCGGCGGCATTTCGGCCATGCCACCCTTTCCGGAAATGCCGGATTTGTCGGGCGTGCCGGGGCTGCTTCAAGACGCGGGGTGGAGTTGAGGCTTACGCCTCGGCCTACCGACAGGTCCAATCAGACCAATTCTATTTGATCCCATTTTGGTATCAAACTATATTCAATATCATGCGTATTATTGCCAGGAAAGCGCTCCGCGAATTTTGGGAAACACATCCGGATGCCGAACAAGCCCTGCGAGCCTGGTTTACGGAAGCGAAAGGCGCCGCCTGGAAAACGCCGACTGACATCAAGGCGCGATACGCCGATGCCAGCATCGTCGCGAATAACCGCGTGGTTTTTAACATTCGAGGCAACAACTACCGTCTTGTCGTTCGCATCAACTACGACTTCGGCATTGTCTATATCCGGTTCGTCGGCACCCATGCGGCATACGACAAGATCAAGGTGGAGACAATCTGATGAAACCCATCAAGTCCGATAGAGACCACGAAGCGGCCCTCGCCCGCATCGACGCGCTCATGGACGCCAAACCGGATACACCTGAGGGCGACGGGCTTGAGGTGCTCTCGGTCCTGGTGGAGGCCTACGAGGAAGCCAATTTCCCCATGGCCCCGCCGGATCCCATCGAGGCGCTGTTGTTCCGCATGCAACAGATGGGCCTGACGCGGAAAGACATGGAACCCCTGCTCGGCCCGCGCGGTCGGGTCTCTGAAGTCCTCAACCGTAAACGTCGTCTGTCACTTGAGATGATCCGTAACCTGAACCGGGAAATGGGCGTGCCCGCGGAGGCGCTGATCGGGGACTATCCGTTGGTGCGGTGAGAGTGGGGGCCTGTCGAGGGCTTATCAGTTTGCCAGGAATTACAATTAACTCAGTGCCTATACGATTTACAAACTGAGCCAAATGCCTGGGATATGGACCATGGCATGGGATATTGCCACTCGATTTCAGTTTGATTGACCGCCTGAACGATTTTCCCAAGGCCTTCTTCTTCTAGGCATATACGGATCGATCTAAGATCGCGTTCGTTACGCATCAAAACCATCAATTCTGAAGTCGTCTCGACATAGGCGGTCACGTACCAAGTACGCTGGACCGCGCTATAAGCTTGCTCCTTTGGCGATGTACCATTGCCACCAGCCCATTCTATAGATGGCAGAAGAAGTATCGGGCTTGAATAACTTGCCGAATCTTTTTGTGCCTGAAAGCTGAAACACTTTCTCTCAAGTTCGGTGATAGGGATGGCCTGTCAGGATGCAATGCGCGCGGTAAACCTGCTCGGCGATCAGGGCCGGGACCAGTTGATGGGGCCAGGTTTGCGGACCTAGGGCGAGAACCAGATCGGCCCGTCGTCGAACCGCTTCGTCCAGGCCGTCGGCGCCACCGATGACGAAAGCCAGGTCGCGCACCCCGTCGTCGCGCCAGCGGCGGAGCTTTTCGGCCAAATCCGGACTGGCCAGCGATTTGCCGCGCTCATCCAGGGCGACCAGGGTCGCGCCGTCGGGCAGCGCGCCCAGAAGCAACTCGGCCTCCCGCGCCATCAGCTTGGCCCCGGTGAGCGGTTTCTTTTCTTCCACCAGTTTGAGGTCCAGCGGCCAGGGCAGGCGGCCCCGGTACTGCTCGTATAAGGATTGTTCGGGACCGGCCTTGCGGCGGCCGACGGCGATAAGGGTCAAGCGCATGCGACCAGCATAGCGCCTATCACTCGGCTGGCCCGAGGGCAATCTTCGCAAACCCGTGCCAATCCCGGCCGCGCTCCTCGGCCGGGGCGGATAGGCGGCTTAGTGCGGCGCTGCGGCCTCGGCGACCGGGGCGTCCGCCCAAAGCTTTTCCAAGGCGTAGAATTCGCGGACTTCCGGGCGGAACAGATGGACGATCACGTCTCCCGCGTCGATCAACACCCAGTCGCATTTGGGCATCCCTTCGACGTTCAGGCCCTTGAGCCCCTGCTTTTTCAGTTTTTCCCGAAGATGATCGGCCATGGCGCCGACCTGACGCTCGGATGTGCCGCTGGCAATGACCATATGGTCCGCGATGTCGCTTTTGCCTTGAAGGTCGATGACGGCAAGATCCAGCGCCTTGTCATCATCCAAGGATGCGGTCACCAGCTTCAGCACGTCGTCGCCGGCGAGTGGCATCTCGTTTGCTTTTGGTATGGCCTTGTCCTTTCCTTCCGTTACGCTACGCGTTGTCCCTGCCCCAGGGCCGGCGCGGATGACCGCGCGACCGAAGCGCCGTCGCCGAAACGGCGTTCAACGGCGTATGCAGAAAGACCCACGCCGGAGGACGCATTTCGGCCAATCGGCCCGCCCGGGATTCGGAAATCCGATGCCGGGAGAACCGACGCGCCGCCCTGCCCGACAGCGCCCCCAAAGAATATGAAGGGCGATCGAAAACCGCAACGGGCACCGTATGAAAGATATATGTCCAGCGGTTCCAGCGGGCAATCTGGGCCAGGTTGTCGGCTCCCATAAGCCAGACAAACCGGTGGTTTCGGTAGCATCGGGCCAAGCGCGCCAGGGTCTCTGCCGTGTGAGTCGTTCCCAGATGTCTTTCGATGTCGGTGACCCGAATGCGAGGGTGCTGGGCGAGCTTTTTCGCGCTTTCGATTCGCGCTTCGAACGACGCCATGCCGCGTTTCGGCTTCAACGGATTCTGCGGCGAGACCATCCACCAGACCTCGTCCAGACGCAGGCGCTTCAGGGCTTCCAGACTGATGTGCCGGTGGCCTTCGTGCGCCGGGTTGAACGACCCCCCCAACAGGCCGATGCGGCGCGTGCGCTTCTTGTATGGCTTAACTGGCAAGTTCAGGTCCGGCGCCGCCCGCGTCTCACGGCCGCGTCTGTCCGGCGCCGCGGACGACGTATTTGAAGCTGGTCAGTTGCTCGACACCGACGGGGCCCCGGGCGTGCAGCTTGCCGGTGGAGATACCGATCTCCGCGCCCATGCCGAACTCGCCGCCGTCGGCGTATTGGGTGGAGGCATTGACCAGGACGATGGCGCTGTCGACTTCGTTGACGAACTTCTCGGCCGCCACGGCATCTTCCGTAATGATGGCATCCGTATGGTCCGATCCGTGTTCGCCGATGAAGCGGATGGCGTCGTCGATCCCGTCAACCAGTTTCACGGCGACGATGCCGTCGAGATATTCCGTATCCCAATCCGCCTCCGTGGCGGCAACGACGCGCCCGTCCATGGCCTGGACGTCGGCGTCGCCGCGCACTTCGCAGCCGGCCTCCACCAGACCGTCCAGGATGCCCGGCAGCAGGCGGCCCGCCGCGTCCCGGTCGACCAGGATGTTCTCCGTCGCCCCGCAGATGCCGGTGCGCCGCATCTTGGCGTTGACCACCACGTTCCGGGCCATGTCCGGGTCCGCCTCCCCGTTCACATAGGAATGGCAGAGCCCTTCCAGATGCTGGAACAGGGGCACCTTGCTCTCGTCGATGACCCGCTGGATCAGGTTCTTGCCGCCGCGCGGCACGATCACGTCTATGTAATCGCTCATCCGCAGCATCTCGCCCACGGCGGCCCGGTCGCGGGTCGGCACGGTCTGGATTGATTCCTCGGGCAAACCCGCCGCCTTCAGTCCGTCGCGCAGGCTTTCCAGGATCGCGCCGGATGAATGAAAGCTCTCGGACCCGCCGCGCAAAATCGAGGCATTGCCGGCCTTGAGGCAGAGCCCGCCCGCGTCCGCCGTCACGTTGGGGCGGCTTTCGTAGATCACGCCGATAACGCCCAAGGGCACCCGGCGGCGCTCGATGTTCAACCCGTTGGGCCGGTCCCATCGGGCCAGGGTCGTGCCCACGGGATCGTCCAGCCCGGCGATGTCTTCCAGGCCCTTGGCCATGGCGCCGACCCGCTCTTCGGTCAGCAAGAGCCGGTCAAGCATGGCCCTGGAGAGCCCCTTTTCCTCGCCGTAAGCCATGTCCTTGGCGTTCTCGGAGAGGATCTCGTTCTGCCGCCGGCGCAGGCTGGCCGCCGCTTGCGTCAGGGCCGTGTCCTTGGCGCCGCAAGACGCGGTGCCCAATACGGCCTGGGCCGCCTTGGCGCGCCTGCCGATGCCCAGCATCATCGCCTTGATGTCGTCTTCGGTTTGGTCCGTCATCTTCTTCGTCTCCGTCGCACCGTCCAGGACACACATATATATAGGGATCAATCCAGCACCAGGTCGTCGCGGTGAATGATCTCGGTGCGGCCACGATAGCCCAGGATGTTCTCGATTTCCCCTGATTTCGAGCCGGCGATGCGCCGGGCATCGGCCGCCGAATAGGCGGTCAGGCCCCGGCCCAGTTCCTTTCCGGATTTGGTCTTCACGGTGACCGCGTCGCCGCGCTGGAAGTCGCCCTCCACATCCGTGACGCCCGCGGGCAACAGGCTTTTGCCGGAAACCAGGGCGCGCTCGGCCCCGTCATCGACCATCACCGACCCCGCCACGCTGAGGGAGCCGGAAATCCATTGCTTGCGGGCGGTCTTCGGCGTGGCCTCGGGCAGGAACCAGGTCGCCCGCGCCCCATCCTCGATCCGTTTCAAGGGATGGTCTTGAGTGCCGCCGGCGATCACCATGCGGCAGCCCGCGCCCAAGGCCATGCGGGCGGCGATCAGCTTGGTCACCATGCCGCCGGAGCCGTCGTCGGTGATGGTGCTGCCGGCCATGGCCTCGATCTCCGGCCCGACGGCCCCCGTCACCAGGGGCACGTGGACCGCGTCTTTGTGCCGCGTCGGGTCGCGGTCATAAAGGCCGTCCGATGTCGACAGCAGCACCAGCGTATCGGCGGAAACCATGGCCGCCACCCGGGCCGCCAGGCGGTCGTTGTCGCCGAAGCGGATTTCATCGGTCGCCACGGTGTCGTTCTCGTTGACCAGGGGCAGGGCACCCAGGCGCAGCAGATGGTCGATGGTGTTCCGCGCGTTCAGATAGCGCCGCCGGTTTTCCGAATCATCCAGCGTCAGCAAGACCTGGGCCAGGGTGATGTCGTGCGGGTTCAGGACTTCCTGATAGGCATGGGCCAGGCGGACCATGCCGGCGGCGGCGGCGGCCTGGCTTTCCTCCAGCTTGAGGCGGCCCGCCGGCAAACCCAGATGACGGCGTCCCACGGCGATGGCGCCGGAGGAGACGATCATCACCTCCTGTCCGCGAGTACGCATCGCCGCGATGTCGGCGGCCAGTGTCTCGAGCCAGGCCCGGTGCACGGTGCCCTGCGCGGTATCGACCAAGAGGGCCGAGCCGATCTTGACCACGACCCGCTTGCCATTGGCAAGGGTTGGCTTTTCGCTCATGGCGACCAGCCTCCCGACGTCATGGGGGCGCCGACCTGTTCCGGGTCCGCCGCGGTCTCGCTCGCCTGATCAATCACCGCCATCAGGTCGCGCAGCAAATCCGCGACACCGGTGCCGGCGACACCGGAGATGACACGCACCTTGGCACCGCAAGCGGCCTCGAGCCCGGCGCGCCGCGCGTCCCGTTCTTCCTCCGATAGCGCATCGCATTTGTTCAAGGCGACGATCTCGGTCTTCTCCGCGAGGCCGCCGCCATAGGCCGCCATTTCGTCCCGCACCATGCGGTAGGCGCCCGCCACGTCGTCCCCCGTCCCGTCCACCAGATGCAGCAATACCCGGCAGCGCTCGACATGGCCCAGGAAGCGCGTGCCGATGCCGGCTCCTTCATGGGCGCCCTCGATCAGGCCCGGAATATCGGCCAGGACGAAATGCCGCCCGTCCGCCTGGACCACGCCCAGATTGGGGTGCAGGGTGGTGAAGGGATAAGCGGCGATTTTCGGCTTGGCCCGGGAACAGGCCGCCAGGAACGTAGACTTGCCGGCGTTGGGCAGGCCCACCAGGCCCGCGTCGGCGATCAGTTTGAGGCGCAGCCAGACCCACATCTCCGCGCCCGGAAAGCCGGGAATGGTTTTCCGGGGTGCGCGGTTGGTGGACGTCTTGAAACGCGCGTTGCCCTGGCCGCCGTCACCCCCCGTCAGCAGCGTGACCCGCGCGCCCACCCGTGTCATGTCGGCCAGGACGGTTTCCTTGTCGTCGTCCAGGATCTGCGTGCCCACGGGCACCTTGAGGACCGCGTCCGCCCCCTTGGCGCCGGTGCGGTTCTTGCCCATGCCGTGCATGCCGCGCTTGGCCTTGAAGTGCTGCCGGTAGCGAAAATCGATGAGCGTGTTGAGGCCATCGGCGCATTCGATCACCACGTCGCCGCCGCGCCCGCCGTCGCCGCCGTCGGGGCCGCCGAACTCGATGTACTTCTCGCGCCGGAACGACATGCAGCCGTCGCCGCCGTCGCCGCTTTTCAAGTACACCTTTGCTTCGTCCAAGAATTTCATCGGCTTGTTTCGAGAAAAGTCCCTCGCTTCGCTCGGTGTACTTTTCTCGAGTCCAAAATTGAGAAATGAAGGCTAGGGGCGGCCCGTCGCCTTCATTTCACTTTTCAACTGACTTCATGATCACCTGAAGAGCCGCCTCAAAGGTGATCATGTCTGTTTCAAACTAATCAAAAATACACTGAGCCGTAGGGCGAAGGACTTTTGATTAAGAATGAAAAAAGGGGAATGGCTGGCCATTCCCCTTTTCGCATACCTCATGAGTGGCCGGCCGAAATTTTAGCTCGACGGCTCCACGGAAATGTAAGTGCGCTTGCCGGACTTGGTCTGGAACTTCACGTTGCCTTCGACCTTGGAAAAGATCGTGTGGTCCTTGCCCATGCCGACGTTTTCGCCGGGGTGATACTTGGTGCCGCGCTGGCGCACGATGATGTTGCCCGGCACCACGACCTCGCCGCCGTACTTCTTGACGCCCAGGCGCCGGCCTTCTGAATCGCGGCCGTTCCGTGACGAGCCGCCGGATTTCTTATGTGCCATCGGTCGTTACTCCTTATCAGCGTCTTGCTTGGCAGCCGGTTTGTTGGCCGCGGCCTTTTTCGCCGGCGCCTTGTCATCCGCGTCCGCTTTCTTATCGGTCTTTTGGGCGACGGGCTTCTTGGCCTCGGTCTTCGTCTCCGCCTTGGTTTCCTTGGCGGGCGCTTCGGCTTTTTTCTCAGGGGTCTTCTTGTCTTCGGCTTTTTTGGCCTCGGCCTTCTTTGGCGCCGCCTTCGGCTTGGTGCCGGTGGGGCTGACGTCGACGATCTTCAGGACCGTCTGCGCCTGGCGGTGGCCTTTCAGGCGTCGATAGTTGTGGCGGCGCTTTTTCTTGAAGACCAGAACCTTGTCGGCCTTGGACTGCTCGATTACTTCGGCGAAGACGGCAGCCTTGTCAACCAGGGGCGTGCCGAGCGTCGGGGCCTTGCCGGCCTCGCCCAACATCATCACGTCGCCCACTTGAATGGTGTCGCCCGGCTCGCCGAGCAGCTTTTCCACCGTGATCACGTCGCCCGAGACGACCCGGTACTGCTTGCCGCCGGTTTTGATAACCGCATACATATCGATCTAACCCTATTGATTGTTGATCTTGTTTGGTTAAGTGGCCATCGGGTCGCCGGGCGGATTTCTCCGCCCTCACCGAAGGAGGCGGCAATATACGCCCCCGGAATCAATTGTCAATGGCGGATTTCCTGGGGTTGCGCCGCCCGGGACCCTGCTGCCAAAGGCGCTGTTCCGCGGCATAACTAATAAGTCTGTTCGCCCCCCCTCGGCCGCTTGAAGGCTGCTTGAAGCTCGCCTTGAACCATGGGGGGGTTTCGGCTAGTCTCCGCCGCCTTGGACGGGGCGCCTGCCTCCTATTCCCCGATCGGAATGACCAAGACCAGCGGAGAGGTGCCGGAGTGGTCGAACGGGGCGG
>JANQIJ010000096.1 GCA_028282185.1 Rhodospirillales bacterium | reverse complement strand
GGTCTGCCCATGATCCACCTCCGACTACCGTGAATCACAAATCAGACAAAAAGGGAATCCCTAAAAAGATTCAGCCTATGCGCCCGATGCTCTAGGCCGTGCCCGAGGCCCGATTGACGGCGGCCATGATCTTGTCCTGCATGTTTTCCGTGTTGCGGACCACGTCCGAGGAAGCGGCGCCGAGCTTTTCGGCCAGCGCGCGGGACGCATGGGTGGCCTCTGTGACGCTGTCGATCCGTTCGGACACCTCGCGCGACATGGCCGTCGACTGGGTGACGTTGCCGGTGATCTCACGCGTGGCGGAGGCCTGTTGTTCGATGGCGTCGGAGACCATTTCGGAAATTTCCCCCATCTCGCCGATCACCTTGACGATGGCGTTGATCGCCTCGGTGCTGGCCGTGGTCACGTCGGTCATGGTCGTCACCTGTTGGGAGATTTCCTCGGTCGCCTTGGCCGTCTGATTGGCCAGGTTCTTGACTTCGGAGGCGACCACGGCGAAGCCCTTGCCGGCCTCGCCGGCGCGCGCGGCCTCGATGGTCGCGTTCAACGCCAATAGATTGGTCTGTTCGGCGATGTCCTGGATCAAGTTGATCACGTCGCCGATTCGGGACGCCGCATCGTTCAAGCCCTCCACGGTCTTGGACGACTTGGTCGCCTCTTCGGCGGCGCGCGACGCGATATCCCGCTGCTGTTCGATCTGGCGGGTGATCTCGCCGATCGAGGCGGAAAGCTCTTCCGCCGCCGCGGCGACCATTTCCGTGTTCTGCAGGGACCGGTCGGCGGCCGACTTCATATCGGCGGCGTTGTCGGAAATAAGACCGGCGGAATCGGTCATCTCCGACGACATGCCGGACAACGTCTTCGACGTTTCGCGGATTTCTTCCAGCGCATTGGCCGTTTCCCGGCCCACGGTGGTCGCCATTTTCTCAAGCGCCTCTTTGCGTTTTTCCTCGGCTTCCTGCTGGTGCCGGGCCGCGGCTTCGCTCAGTCGGACCCGTTCCAAACGGTTGTTGAGGAAGGTCTTGGCGGCTTCGGACAAGGCGACCACTTCGTTGCCGCCGCCTATGTCATTGGGCAGGTCGACCGTATCCTTGCCCTCGGCCACGGCCAGCAGTTCCAGGGTCACTTGGTTGAGCGGCCCGGCGGTGGAACGCAGCAGCCAGCCGCCGACCAGCAGCGCGCCGATCAAGATGGCGATGTCGACGCCGATGATCGTATTCGCATGGGCCCGGGTCTCGTTCAGCCGTTGCTGGGCCAGGGTTTGGATTTCCTCTGCGAGAGCGTCTTCCACTGCCTTCATCATGTTGATCCGCTGGGTCGCCTTGGCGAACCAGGTGGCGCCGTCGATGCCTTGCGTGTCATTGGTCTGCGCCACGTCAAGTAGAACCTTGCGCCAGGCCCGGACCTGGTCGATGTCCGGTCCCTTGACCGTGTTCTTGAATAGGGTCTTTTGTTCGGGCGTGGAGTAGACGTTGAATTCGTGCAGGGCGGCGTTCTGTTTCTCGACGAGGCCGAGGTAGCGCGCCCAGACGCCGGGCACGAACTTGCCCGAATTGAAGATCGCGGCGCCGATGGCGCGTTCCAGGCCGGCGTGTTCCTTGGCCCAGACCAGGGAGCGATAGGCCAACAGCCGCTGGGTCACTTCGGGATCGGGGCTTTCTTCCTGGATAATGCCGACAGTGTCGATCAAGTCATAGATGATGCCGGTATAGAACTTGACGTTTTCCGGCACCGAGACCGAAAGCGAATCGACCTTGGCGCGGTGGGCCTTCAATTGAGCCAAGGATTTCTGCGCCGAACCGAGATACTTCGCCAGGCCGGGCTTGTGCGTCGAAAGGTCGAAGTCCGTGAGGAAATCCGTGAAGGCCTGCAGGGCCGGGTCGCTCAGTTTACGTTGCTTGGCGACCAGATTGCGAAAACGGTCTGCACCCTTGGACGAAATCAGACCGACCTGGGTGCCGCGCTCTTTTTGCAGCTCATGCGCCAGATTGCCCGACTTCACCGCCAACTGGGACAGTGGGCCGACGGCCTCAAGGCGGTCGACTTGGCCTTTTACTTCCAGATAGGCGGTCCCGGTCGCCCAAATCAGGCCGAGCAGCGGGATCAACCCGATCAGCAGCATGCGATAACGCAGTTTGTTCATGTGAACTCCGAGTGTCTGAAAATCCTCAATTTGGCGTCGATGCCAACTCGTTCCCCACGGAATAGCAATTTCCATGCCGTTTAGAACACCATGGACGATTGAAAATTGGGTTAATTTCAGACCGTTATTCCGGCTTGGCAGCACTCTCGAGAGGCGGCTGGTAATCAATTGAATTTGCTCAATATTTCTTGACCTTCGCCAGAGGGTCGTCGAACAATCGATGCGAGACGGGAGGTTTCATGTCGTCAACAACGGACGGAGGACCCGGCGCATGCTGTTGAAGGACCAATTGGCTGGTTACCGACTGACCACCGCGGAGATTACCTATCGCCGGCCCGACCACCCCAGTTTGCTGCAGGATTATATCTGGCAGGACTTGGACCTGGCGCCGCAGTTCCCCACTCTCAGGCGGTTCCTGGATTTCTGGCGCGCCAATCTGGACGGACCGCTGCATACCGTCAGAATCGCCAGCATCGATCTCGTGAAGCCGGCTGAGTTCCGGCTTTGCGGCAACTTCTGGCAGCTTCAGTAAGGTTTCCCGACCTTTTTAAGGGGGGCGCGACAGGGGGGCGGTAACGCTCAGCCGCCGAACACCTCGTCAAATGCCTGGCGCAGCAGGCCGTCGATTTCCGGGGTCGAGGCGGTTATACCCTGATCGACCAGCGACGTGACACCGTGTTCTTCGATGCCGCAGGGCAGGATGCCGTCGAAATGGTCGAGGTCCGGTTCGATGTTCAGGGATATGCCGTGATAGGTTACCCATTTGCGCACTCGGATGCCGATGGCGGCGATCTTGTCCTCACGATAGAGTTCCGACCCCGGCGCGCCCTGGGCGACCCAGATGCCGACCCGGCCATCGCGGCGTTCGCCAATCACGTTGACGGCGGCCAGGGTGCGGATGATCCAGTCTTCCAGGTCGCAGACGAATTTGCGCACGTCTTCGCCCCGCTTCTTCAGGTCGAGCATGACATAGGCGATACGCTGCCCCGGCCCATGGTAGGTGTAGCGTCCGCCGCGCCCGGTGGCATGGATCGGGAACCGGTCCGGATCGCGCAATTCTGATGGATCGGCACTGGTCCCCGCGGTATAGAGCGGCGGATGTTCCAAAAGCCAGACGGTTTCCGGCGCCGTACCGGCGCGGATCGCCGCCACCCGCTCTTCCATGAAGGCGACGGCCTGGGCGTAATCCTGGGCGGTGTCGGAAATCCGCCATTCGACGGCGTTGCTGGCCATCGATTCCCTTTAATTTGGGCGCTTCCGCTTGATCGCGGGGCGCCGATTTGCTATTTGCCGCCATGTATTTGCGAGATTTATGATCTCGGCAAGGAAAAATGCGGTCGTGGCGGAACTGGTAGACGCGCAGCGTTGAGGTCGCTGTGGGAGAGATCCCGTGGAAGTTCGAGTCTTCTCGACCGCACCATTCCTTAAATTTCCAGTCGCTTCAAGAGCCCGCCCAAACCGCGTCGCCCAATGGCGTCGCAGGCCGGGCAGGCGTTGTCTCCCGGGTTGCGGCACGGTCGGGGCATGGCGCGCCGATCCCGCGCCCTGGGGTGCATACGCGAAACGCCGCCCGCGGACCT
>JANQIJ010000082.1 GCA_028282185.1 Rhodospirillales bacterium | reverse complement strand
GGCCCAGCAACTCATGATCGTCGGCCTGGGCCTGACGTCGTTCATGGTCTTCCTCGCCGAATGGTTCGAGGTTTTGCGCTGGGCGGGGGTTGCCTATCTCCTGTTCCTAGGGGTTCAAGCATTGCGCGCCCCGGTCGACGAAGACGCCAACGCGGAGCCGCCTGCGGGATCGGCGCAGCGCCGGTTTTGGCAGGCCGTGTTCGTCAGTTGGACCAACCCCAAGGTCTTGGGTTTTTACGTCGCCTTTTTTCCCCAATTCATGGACCCGGCCTTGCCGTCGGGGCCTCAATTGTGGTTGCTCTGTCCGACGTTTCTGATGATCGCCATGACTCTGGATTCGGCCTATGCCCTGATGGCCGGGCGCATCGGCCGTCGGTTTGCCGGTCGTTCGGCGGTGAAACTGCGCAATCGTCTGACCGGCGGGTTCCTTATACTGGCGGGCATTGGCCTGGCCTTGGTGCGGCGGAACTAGGTGTTTAGGCCAGGAGAATGAGGTGAAGGCGATGTGGGGTATCCCCGGGGGTCGCCGGGGGGGCGGTCAGATTTATACGGGGACATCCCGTGGCCCCGGGAGCCGGCCTTCCCAGCCGGCGAACCGGAAGCGGCGTCTCAGCGATTCAATTAAACGCGATACGCACTAACGCCGTCGGCGTGCCACAGCATCATTGCCTTGCGCCAATCGCCCGTGGCGCGGATAAGTTAGATCAAGGGCGCGGGCCATATGCGTGCCGCTCAGGCTGCCGGGGATATCGATGGTCCGGTTGACGGATGGAGGAGGCGGGGCGCCCGACGCGGTCAGTTCCGCCGCAGGGGCACCACGTTGGCTGCGGTGCCTCCAGCGCGGCACGTGGCAACGTCCGCCAGGCCCGCCAGGTACTCTTCGCGAGAGAATTCGTGGCCGCAAACCATGCAACTGACCGGGCCGAAAGGGTTGCGATCCGGGTCGAAGGCGCCGGGCAGGGAGTTCTGCGCTTCGCCGCAGCGGGGGCAGGCGACGGGATAGAGGTCGCGTGTCATCACGTAGTGTCCTTTTCGAAACGCCGGGCCACCGATTGCTCGGCGAAGGGTACGACACCGCCGTGCCGCTCGATCGGGCGCTGCGTCACCAAGTGAGCCAGCGTCAGACACTGGCGACCAGCCGCCCCGGGGCGGCGGGATCTCAGGTCGGCCGAATCAAGGTCACGTCGCGGCTCGCCCTTGGCCCGCAGGTGTCCTTGACGGTGCCTGTTACTCGACGGCCTTAAGATTGGCCGCCGCTTCGCGGCCATCGCGCCCAGGCACCAATTCGAATTCGAGCTTCTGTCCCTCGGCCAGGGATTCCATACCTGAATCCCGGACCGCCGAGATGTGCACGAAGGCGTCTTTGCCGCCCTCGTCGGGCGTAATGAAGCCATATCCCTTGGTCACGTTGAACCACTTGACGGTTCCAGTAGGCATCGTTTCTCAACTTCCTTTTATAAAGAGGTAACGGGCCTCTTCGGTACATTGCCTTCTTCTTGGACCCAGACCGAGTTCGACCGCCGAACGGCGCCCGCCCGGCCGGGTCGGCGCCGCCGCCAAACCATTCCAACGCACGATTTCCGTGGCATGGCACGTCGTCGTGCGCCCGAACAAACGGTGATGCGTTACAGCGCCTTAGCACTATCATACGGAAGGCAGAGAAAGGCAACTGAAACCGGCGGTCGTCCAAGGCGCAGGGTCAGGCGATTCTCTGCGCCAGACGGATCAGGAATTCCTTCAAGAAGATGATCCCGAGGATCAGGATCACCGGCGAGATGTCCAATCCGCCCAGGTTGGGTAGAAACCCCCGGATGCGGCCGAGCAGCGGTTCCGTCGCCCGGTAGCAGAAGTCGCCGATCATATAGACCAGGCGGTTCGACGTATTGACCACGTTGAAGGTGACCAGCCAGCTCAGGATCACGCCGATGATCACGACCCACATGTACAGGTCCAGGGCGATCAGCAGGATGGTGAAGATCGGGCCGGTGATGACGTCCATAGGGGTCTCCGAATGCGGCGGGCTTTGAACGGGTCAAACCTATGCACAAGCTTATGCCAGGGCAAGGGTTTCTCCCCATCATGCCCGGCTTGACAGGCCGCGGGACCAAGACCATTATCCCGCCTCCCGGAAAGGGGGCCATCCCCCGTTCGCTGTCCGACTGGCTCTTTGGGCTGCGGACAATGGGGCCGTAGCTCAGTTGGGAGAGCGCGTCGTTCGCAATGACGAGGTCAGGGGTTCGATTCCCCTCGGCTCCACCATTTCTTGTCTCGCGCGGATTTCGCTTCGCTCAACCGCTCCGACGGGGCGGCGAACGGTCGCCGGGGCGCGGTCGCGGTCTGGGTTCCGGTTCGAGGTTCCTCCTCTCACCTCCACCACCCTCTGCCCGGCGGGCAAGAACAATCGAACCCTTCAACGTTGATATACCCGCGCGGGGGCGCGGAACGGCGCCACAATGCCGCCGGCGGATATCTGCCGCGGTCCCGGGCTTCCGCGTCGCCGCCGTCCTCCCGTGTTGCATCGGAGCCGCCCCGGGTGCCTCAACTTCCGTAGCGGGCGACCGCGCTATTGTCCGACGGTCGTTGCTCGTCGAGCAATGGTTCGGCGACCGGTTTTCCGTGGGCCGAACCCGCCGCTTGGGTGGTCAGGGACGGCCGGTCCGTAGACACGGTCTTATGGGCACGTTTCAGGCGCGGGCGCCAAACGCCAAGGACGACATTGGCGACGGAAAGGGCGAGGACGGTCCAGAGCGCCTGCCATTCATGGGCGAGCGCCGTTTCAAGCGCATCCGCCGGCGCCGTGCCGGCGACGATCTTGGCTGAGAGGGCGGCCGCGTAATCGGCTTTGGAGCCGACGACGGTCAGCACGGCCTTGAACATGAGAATGCCCATCGCCGCCTTGACCCAGGCCCAGCGCTTGTCCAGGAAGGGCCGGTGCACGGCCATGGCGAGCAGGCCAGAGACCAGCGCGATTCCAAGCGACGGGACCAGGATGACATTGCTGATCAGGGCGATGTTGCCGCGCAAGTCGGCGTAGGCAACGGGGGTTCCTTGCGGTGCGGCGACGAGAAGCAGCATATAGGCGAACAGCCCGCCGATGATGCCGCAGGTCGCGAGCGTATGGGCGATTTTCAGGGCCTTGCGCATGGCTGTTCCCCAGTCGTGATCAAGCTGCCGCCGGTCGCGGAGACGCGGGAAGTCTGTGCCTTGGCCTAGTCTAGCGGCGTCGGGCCTTGTCAGGCCAGCGCCTTGCGGCCGACGGCGCCACGCCCGCGTTCGAAGCGCGGCGCTATCGGGCGGAAAACCCGAGACGCCTGCCCAAGAAGCGGCGTGCCGGAAATCCCGAAACGTCCTAGCCGTCCTCCCGCTGGCCTTCGGCCATGCCGTCGCCGGACAGGTCTTCGCCCAGCACGGCGACGCCGCCGCCGGCCATCAGCGGCACGCCCGCGCCCTTGAGCGCCGCCAGAATCGCGCCGTTGACTTGATAGCGCAGTTCGTAGTAGCGGCTCGACGGCACCCAGAATCGAACCCCCAGGACCAGGCCGCCATAGGTGAAATCATGCAGGCCGACCTGCGGCGCCGGGGCCCGGCCGGCCTTGGCCCCTTCGCCGCTTTCGGCCGCGTCCCCGGCTGCCCCGTCGTCCGGCGCCGGCAGCGCCCGGGCGACGGCTTGCGTGACCACGCGGACCGCGCCGTCCAGGTCGGCGGCGGGGTCGAGCGAGACCTTGGTCTGAACCACCCGGCGGGTTTCCGAATTGACGATCACCCGGCCGACGATGTCCTTGTTGGGGATGGTGATGACCTCGCCGTCCTCGCCGACCAGGGTGGTATGGGCCATCTTGATATCGTCGACCACGCCGGACGTCTGGCCCACGGTGATCGTGTTGCCCACCTTGAACGGCCGGGCCAGGATGATCGACAATCCCGCGCCGTAGTTGGACAGCGGCCCCTGGATCGCCATGGTGGCGCCGAAGGCGGACGCGCCGGCCAGCGCGATCAGCGGCGCGATGGAGACGCCGAAATTTCCCAGCGTGATAATCACCAGGACGGCGATGATCAAAACCTTGGCGACCCCGCCGAAGAACCGGGACAGGGTGATGTCGATGCCCTTGCCCTCTGAGAGCGCCTGGACCTTGAGCCCGACCCAGGCGGCGATCTTCAGGCCGATAACCAGGAAGATCAGCGCGCCGACGATCTGGAAGCCGTAGGTCACCGCGAACTCGATCAGCGCATCGACCCAGGCGGCGACCTGTTCGACGTTCTGTTCGATGTTCTGCTCCAGGGATTTGACGGCGGTCGCTGTGTCGTCGGCCATGGCCTCTGTCCTTGCTGCGGATGTCCCGGCGGGCAGCATAGCCCATCGGCCGACCGCTGCCCAATCGGCCAAACCAAGCCGCTTGGCGGAAGGTCAGGCTTCCTCGGCCTCCCGCTCGAGCCGGTCCATGTCCTCGTCGGAATAGCCGAAGTGGTGACCGAACTCGTGGATCAGGACGTGGCGGATCAGACGCACCAGGTCTTCGCCGGTTTCGCACCAGTAATCCAGGATCGGCCGGCGGTAGAGGAACACCATGTCGGGCTCGGCGCCGGGGTCCGTGACGCTTTTTTCCGTCAGCGCCACGCCGCGATAGAGGCCCAACAGGTCGAAGGGGCTTTCCAGGCCCATTTCCCGGACCGTCGCCTCGTCGGGGAAATCCTCGATGCGGATGATCACGGCCGTCGTATGGCGACGCAGCTCGTCGGGGATCAGGCCATAGGCCTCGTCGGCCAGGGTCTCGAAATCGGCCAACGAGGGGGCGGTCCTGGGGGTGGTCATTGTCATGCGTCAGGCTAGCCCATATCTATGCCGGGACGAAATCATCAGGGAGTTCGAGACCATGGCGGAAAAATTGACGGACGAGGCGCGCGCCCGGGCGCTGGCGGGCCTTGCCGGCTGGACCGAGGTGGACGGCCGCGACGCGATCGAGAAAACGTTTCAGTTCGCCAACTTCAACCAGGCTTTCGGCTTCATGAGCCGGGCCGCGCTGAAAGCCGAGAAAATGGACCATCATCCGGAGTGGTTCAACGTCTACAACCGGGTCGAGGTCACGCTCGCGACCCACGACGCCGGTGGCGTGACGCAAAAGGACATCGATCTGGCGGCCTTCATGGACGGTTTGACCTGAGCGATCTGGCGTGAGCGGCCGGGCCTAAACGATATTCCGGGCCCGAAGGTCGGCGACCTCCTCCGCCGACAGGCCCAGACCGCCCAGGATTTCCTCTGTCTGCTCGCCGCGCTCCGGCGGCCGCACCTTCAAGGCCGACGGCGTGCGGTCCATGCGGATCGGCTGGGCCAGCATCCGGGTTTTGCCGAAACAGACGGTGTCGATGTCCTCGGCGATGTTCATATGTTTGACCTGTTCGTCGGCGAACAGCGCCGCCATATCGTGGATCGGCCCCGACGGCACGCCGGCTTCGTTGAATTCCACGATCCATTCGGCGTTGGTTTTCTGTTTGGTCTGCTCGGCGATCAGCGCGTTCAGTTCGTGGCGGTTGTCGGACCGCGCCTGGGCAGAATCGAAGCGCGGGTCCTCGGTCCATTCCATGGTCCCGAACACGCCGCAGAGCCGTTTCCAGATGCCCTCGCCGGCGGCGGCGATGTTCATATGGCCGTCCTTGGTCGGGAACACCCCGGTCGGGATCGAGGTCGGATGATCATTGCCTGCCTGCTGCGGCACGTGGTCTTCCATCAGGTAACGCGCGCCCTGGAAATCGAGCATGAACGACATGGCCTGCAGCAGGGACGTCTGCACCCATTGGCCCTCGCCGGATTTTTCCCGTTCGATCAACGCGATCAGCACGCCCATGGCGCAGAACAGGCCGCTGGTCAGGTCGGCGATGGGAATGCCGACCCGCATCGGGCCGCGCCCCGGCTCGCCGGTGATCGACATCAGTCCGCCCATGCCCTGGGCGATCTGGTCGAACCCGGGGCGCTTGGCATAGGGACCGTCCTGGCCGAAGCCGGAAATACTGCCCAGGATGATCCGGGGATTGACCGCCTTCAGGTTGTCGTAATCGATCCCCAGCTTGTGCTTCACGTCGGGGCGGAAGTTCTCGATGATCACATCGACGCTCTCTGCCAGCCGCATGGACAGCTTGCGGCCCTCTTCCTCTTTCAGGTTCAAGGTCAGGGACCGCTTGTTGCGCTGCAAGTTCTGGAAATCGGCGGTATGGCGCTTGGCCCCAAGGGTGCCGTCCGGTTCGATCGATTCCGGCAGTTCGACCTTGATCACGTCGGCGCCCCAATCGGCGAACTGACGGACACAGGTCGGGCCCGAGCGCACCCGGGTCAGGTCAAGCACCTTGATGTGGTCAAGCGGTCTGGCGGCGGGGTCAAATGGCATCGGTTCCTCCGGGGTCAAAGGTCGGGCGCCTTACCGTCGCGGCGCCTCTTCGTAGTGCTGTTGTTATGGGAAGTTCCGGGCCAAAGGTCAATCGCCGCCGGGTCGCCGTGCCGCCGATCCAGGCGGCGCCTCGCCAAACGACGGCGGATGCGATAAACTGGCGCCTCATGCCGCAACGGCGGAAGGGGGCCTTTTGCATTTTCCATATTGTCGATACGTCTTCGCCTTGATCCTGGCCGTCCTGTTTTCTCTATCTTCGCCGACCGGCGCCACCGCCGAACCCACCTGCGAAATCGACCGCCCCGTCGTGTTCGCCGACCTCAATTGGGAATCGAACCAGTTCCACACCCAGGTCGCCAAGTTCATCGTCGAGCGAGGGTATGGCTGCAAGACTGATATCGTTCCGGGTGACACCCTGCCGCTGACCCTGGCCCTGATCCGCGGCGACGCCGACGTGATGATGGAGCTATGGGAAGAGAACATCCGCGAGGTCTGGGACAAGGCCGAGCGCGACGGCAAGGCGATCAAGGCCGGGGTGAATTTCCCGGACGCGGTCCAGGGTTGGTACATTCCCCGCTACCTGGCCGAAGGGGCGGCCAAGGGCCTCAGGCACGTCCGCGATCTGCCGAAATTCAAGGACCTGTTTCGCGATCCGGAAGAGCCGGACAAGGGGCGCTTCACCAAC
Organism: Rhodospirillales bacterium; assembly: GCA_028282185.1. Classification (GTDB taxonomy): domain Bacteria; phylum Pseudomonadota; class Alphaproteobacteria; order Rhodospirillales; family Casp-alpha2; genus UBA1479. Next base: position 3,170 of record JANQIJ010000082.1, on the reverse strand, counting down.
TGTCCGGCCGGATGGGGCTGCGAGGACGTCAATTCGCGAAAGTTGATCGCCTACGGTCTGGACGACCATTTCACCAACTTTCGGGTCGGCACCGGGGTGGCGCTCGATGCCGCGATCGAAAGCGCGATCAAGCGCAAGAAACCGATCCTGTTCTATTACTGGAGTCCGACATGGATCATGGGCAAGTTCGATCTGGTGATGTTGGAGGAACCGGCCTACGACGCCGCCAAATGGGAGGCGCTGCAAAAGGCCGACCGGCCCACCGACGCCGTCGCCTATCCGGTCGTCGCCGTCGAGGTCGCCCTCAACAAGGCCTTCGCCGACCAGGCGCCGAAGCTGACCGCGTTCTTCAAGAACTACCGGACCAGCGGCGCGCTGACGTCCGCGATGCTGTCGCATATGCGCGAGGCCGATACCGATGCCGTTGCGGGGGCGCGTCACTTCCTGAAGACCAAGGCGGATGTCTGGCGCAAATGGTTGCCCGCGGATGTCGCCGGCCGGGTTGCGGCGGCGCTCAACTAGCGGCGGCGCGGCGCCATGTTTCCGGAAAGCCTGACGGTCTCGATCCGCAAACCGATCAACGGCGCCGTCGATTGGCTGGTCGTCAATTACGGCTGGGCCTTCGAGGCCGTCAACGATGCGATCCTCGGCGTCCTGGTGCCGCTTGAGCATTTGCTGCGTCAGGCGCCCTGGTGGCTGGTCCTGGCGTTGTTCATGGGGCTGGCCTTCCATGCCAGCCGCAGTTGGAAACTGTCCCTGGCGCTCGGTGTCGTCGCCTTCCTGGTCGGTGTTCTGGGGCTCTGGGACATGGCCATGCAGACCCTGGCCTTGATGCTGGTCTCGACCCTGCTGGCGGTGTTGATCGGCATGCCGCTCGGCGTCGTCCTGGCGTCCCGGGACAGGTTGCGCAGTTTCGTCCTGCCGGTCCTGGACCTGATGCAGACGATGCCCAGTTTCGTTTACCTGATTCCGGCGCTGATGCTGTTCGGCTTGGGCAAGGTGCCGGCGATCCTGGCGACGTTGATCTATGCCATGCCGCCGGTGATCCGCTTGACCGATCTGGGCCTGCGCCAAGTCGACAAGGGCGCGGTCGAGGCGGCCTATTCCTTGGGCGCCCGGCCGCGCCTGGTGTTCTGGCGGGTCAAGCTTCCCCTCGCTCTGCCGTCGATCATGGCCGGCATCAATCAGACGACGATGCTGGCGCTGTCCATGGTGGTGATCGCCTCGATGATCGGCGCCCGCGGCCTCGGCCAGGAAGTCCTGCTCGGCATCCAGCGTCTCGACGTCGGGCGCGGCGCCGCCGCCGGTTTGGCGATCGTCGCCCTGGCGGTGGTCCTTGACCGGATTACCCAGGCCTACGGCCGGAAGGCGCAGGCCTATCGCCAGGTCGAACGGGCCTAGGTCAGGCGCTGGGTCGCGCCCGCGTTCGCAACCAGCCGCCGGTTCGCACCAGGACGATGGCGATCACCAGGGCGAAGACGGCGATCAGCGGGTCGTTGTAGCGCACCACGTTGACCGAAACGAAGGCATAGAGCCCGAGCATGAAGAAGCCCGGCAGGCAATAGGCCAGGAACGGTCCCAGTCGGCCGGCACGATACATCAGATAAAGGCAGGCGGGCAGTAACAGGAAGCCGAACAGGCCGACGTATCGCCCGGCCCACATGCCGCGCCAGGCCAGGGCAATGGTCACCGAGACATGGGTCGCCAGGTCGTCCCAGACATAGGTCTTCAGGAGATACCCCGCCGGGTCGGTCGGCGCCTGGCTGTGGGCCTCTGAGCGAAGGTCGGTGAAGAACGACCCCCGCCCCATCATATAGAAGGAACTGGGGTCGTCGAAGGACAGGCGGATGTAATCGGCGCGATCGAACAGCCAGGCGGCGGCGCTGTCGCCGAAATCCGGCAGCCAATAGATGAAGGAAATGGCCCATTCGCGGCTCGTCATGAGGTTGTAGGCAAGCCGTTCCGCCAAAATGCGGTCGCCGTATCCACTGCTGATCGCGGCGACGTCGAAGGTCAGATAGTTGCGCAGAACCCAGGGCGTCAGTGCGGCCGCCGTGCCGGCGATGAGCAGGCCGCAGCAGAGAACCGCGGCCCGCGGCGGTCGGCGGGCGATCAGGAGGAGCAGCGCGAACAGGGCTGGCACCATGAAATAGGCGAGATAGAGGTACGCTGGCCGGACCAGGGTCGCCGCGCCAAGGGCCAGTCCGGCAAGAACGCAGATCGTCCGTGTCCGCCCCTCGCTGGTCAGCAGGCGGACCAACAGCCAGCCGAACAGGTGGAGGAAGAAGAAGGCCAAGATCTCGGTCAGAATCTGCGAGGCGTATTCGGAAAAAACCTTGGACGCCAGGCCGATCAACAATGCCAGCCAGGCCGTTGCCGGCGAACCGGTGAGCCGCCAGCCGGCAAGGAAAACGAACAGTGCCGTCAATGCGGCGATCCCCGCTTGGACCATGAAAAGGCCGGTCAGGCCCGACAGATCGCAGGTCGCCTGGATGTCGATCACGCAGGTCAGTGTCGGCGCCAGGTCGGGGTCAAGTGATGCGACCGCGGCGACGGAGGCGGGGTAGCGCGGTGCTGCCACCATTTGCGGCGGCGCGCCGGGCGCGCCGGCGAAAACGCCATCTTCAATCAGGGCGCTGGCGAACTTGGCGTATTGCACCGCATCGGCGACGGGCCGGCGAAAGTCGGGATGGAAGGTCTGGAAGGCGATGACCGCCAGGCAGACCGCGAAAGCGGCCAGCACATGGGCGCGGACGGAGCGGGCGCCGCCGTGATCTTGCCCGGGGGCGAGCGACGCAGCCATTCACCGGGCCGCCAAATGAGAACCGGGGACCATCACCGATCTTGTAATGGACAGACCCGTTGATGGCAAACCGCACGACGGGGGAATTTACGCCGTCGCCTGATGACGGCCGCTCTAGTATGGTGCGACGATGCGCGAACCGCCCACCGATGTTTTCCTGCTGCCGCATCCGGACGACGAGTTCGCGGTGTTTGGCGCGCTGCGCGATGGGCGCCGCGCCGGTCATGGTGTGCGCTGCCTGTTCCTGACGACGGGCGCGGCGGCCGGTCAGACGGACCTGGCCGAAACGCGAAAGGCTGAAAGCGAACGCGTGTTGGCGTGTCTCGGCGTCGCGGCGGAAGAGATCGATTGGATCGGTCTGCGGCTT
>JANQIJ010000075.1 GCA_028282185.1 Rhodospirillales bacterium | reverse complement strand
ATTTCCTCGGCCCGCTCATGGCCGCGGGCGAAGTTCACCGCTTTGGCGCCGTCGGACAGTTCGACCGTATCCTCGATCACCCGGCCGCCGGCCGCCGGTTCTGAGCCGTTTGACGTCGGGCGGTCCCGGCCGTCGCGGGCCTCGCGCAGCAACCGTTCGCCCAAGGTCGTCGGGCGGTCGGCATGGGGATTATTGATCTGAACCGTGTTCACCATCGTGTGAAGCTAATTGTCCGGCCACCAAATTGACACATCTCCCGTCTCAATGAACACTTCCATCAGGTCAAGAACGGGAGTTCCGATGATGAAACATAGCCTTTTCGGCTGGGCCATGACAGTGATGGCCGTCACGGCCCTGGCCACGCCGGCGCTGTCGCAGGATCGCCGGCCCGTGGTCGTCGAACTGTTCACCTCCCAGGGCTGCTATTCCTGTCCGCCGGCGGAAGCTTATTTGGGCGAACTGGCCGGGCGCGACGACATCGTCGCCTTGGAGTTTCATGTCGATTACTGGGACAGCTTGGTCTACGGCTGGCACGGCAAGTGGAAAGATCCGTTTTCGTCCGCCGACCACACCCGCCGCCAACAGTTCTACAACATGTCGATCCGCGGAAAGTCCGGCGTCTATACCCCGCAAATGGTGATCGACGGCCGGCTGGAAGCCGTCGGTTCGCGCCGGGGCCATGTCGACCGCGCCATCGGCCGCGCGGCGGCGGATCGGAAACTGACCGTCTCGTTCACCCAAGGGGCCAGTCCCCAAGCCAAGGTCGCCGGCGACGGCGGCCAGGGCGGGATTTACCTGGTGCGCTTCATCAAGCAGGCGGTGACCCGGATCAAATCCGGCGAGAACCACGGCAAGACCCTGAAAAGCCACAACATCGTCAAGGACGTGCGCAGATTGGCACCCTGGCGCGGAGCAGCCAAATCGATCCCCCTGCCCGACGATGCGCGGGCCGATGACGGCCACGGCGGCAAGTTCGGCTGCGCGGTGATCGTCCAGGCGGCGAACCAAGGCCCGATCATGGGCGCGGGACTTTGTCCATAAGGTTTGCGGTCCCGCTGGTTGTTTTGCTAGGCGCCTGTGCCGCCGGCGGGGAACCGCCCAGTTTCCGAGATTTGCAGGCCGAGCGCGCCGCCATCGAAGCGGCGCTCGCCGCCGACGTCATGGGCGTGGCGCGAGCCTGGCACGGCCCGGACGGCGCTGCTGGCGAAATCACCGTGTTGGGGCCCGCGCCCGACGACGACGCCTGTCGCCGTGTCCGCGCCGTGGGTCCGGGCGGCGGGGTCGAGGATACCTTCTGCCCGACGAAACATGGTTATTGGGTGCATCCGGAAGAAGACTTCCAGCGGGCCATGACCGGTCGGGAATCCTTCGGCGGCGCGGCCCGCTCGGGCGGGTTACGCAGGGCCGAGGACGGCGCCCCCGGGACGAAGCCGCTAAACCGGCGCCACTGTCTCACGCTCGACCGAGAGTCGTCACGCCTGGCCAAGAAGGGCTTCGAAGGCCGGGCCCGGGCCGCCCGGCGGGCGTTCCACCGCTGCCTGCACCGGGGCGGTTAAGGTCGCGCGGTATCCTCCGCGAAGGCTTCCGCCCGATCCTCGTCCCAGCCCAGCACATCCCGCAGCACCTCCGCCGTGTGCTGGCCGAGCGTCGGCGGGGCGGAACGGACGGTGACCGGCGTTTCCGACAGCTTCAGGGGCGAGCCGACGATGCGCTCCGGCCCGATGGTGGGATGATCGACCTCGACCACCATGTCCCGGGCTTTGACCTCCGGCGCTTCCAAAACCTCGTCCACCGTGCGGATGGCGCCGGCGGGCAGGCCCGCCGCCAGCAGCTCGGCCAGCCAGTCATCGCGCTTGCGGGTCGCCAGGACCGCTTCCATCACGTCATAGAGCGCCCCGCGATTGTCGGCCCGGGCGCCGTTGGTGGCGAAGCGCGGATCGTCGGCCAGTTCGGGCCGGCCCAGGATCACCGCCAGCTTGCGGAACTGGCGGTCGGCACCGATCGCCAAGGCAAGCGGATGGTCCGCCGTCTCGAACGGCCGGTAGGGAACGACCGAGGGATGGTCGTTGCCGCGCCGTTTGGGCCGTTTTCCGGTCATCAGATAGTCCGACGCCTGATTGCCCAGAAGCGTCAACGCGCTGTCAAGCAAGGCGACGTCGACGAATTGACCTTGGCCTGTGTCCTTGCGGTGATAAAGGGCGGCGAGCACCGCCGCCGCGCCGTCCTGTCCGGCGACCAGATCGGTCACGGCGGCGCCGACCTTCATCGGTTCCTGGTCTTCGTCGCCGATGATGGACATCAACCCGCTTTCGGCCTGGATCAGGAAATCGTATCCCGCGCGGTCGGCCATGGGCCCCGTGCGGCCGTAGCCGGACACCGCGCAATAGACCAGGCCCGGGTTGTCGGGCCTAAGGTCGTCGTAGCCAAGGCCGTATTTCTCCATGGCGCCTCGGCGCAGGTTTTCGACCAATACGTCGCTTTTCAAGGCCAGGTCGCGGGCGATCCGCTGCCCGTCTTCGGTCTTCAAATCCAGGACGATGCTCTTCTTGTTGCGGTTGGCGACCTGGAAATAGGCGCTTTCGCCGGCCTGGAACGGCGGGCCGAAATGGCGGATGTCGTCGCCTTCGGGACTTTCGACCTTGATCACCTGGGCCCCCAGATCGCCCAGCATCATGGCGCACCAGGGCCCCGCCAGGACGCGGGAAAAATCGAGCACGCGAATACCGTCGAGCGGCCCCGGCATGGTCTTCCCCCGTCTATCGCCGCTGGTCGAAGCGGCGGCCAGCCAGGGCGGCGGCGATGTTGGTTTTCTGAATGTCGATGGCGCCGCCGGCGATGCCCCAGCCCCAGCCGTCGCGCAGCCGCCGCTCCATGTCGAATTCCTTGGAATAGCCATAGGCGCCCATGACCTGCATGGCCGCGCCGACCACCTCGCGAACCATTTCGTTGGAAAAGCATTTGGCGAGCGAGCTGTCGAGGATCGACGGCAGACCGTCGGCCGCGTTCTGCGCCGCCCGCCAGATCAAGAGGCGCGACGCCTCGACCCGGAGCGCCATGTCCGCCAGTTTCAATTGCACGGCCTGGAATTCGACCAGCGCCTTGCCGAACTGCTTGCGGTCCTGGACGTAGGCCAGGGCCTCGTCCAATGCCGATTGGGCGATCGCCAAACACATGGTCGCATTGCCGCAACGCTCCAGGTCGAAGGCCTCCATCAACTGTTTGAAGCCGCCCGCCGGGACGATCAGGTTGTCCGCCGGAATCTCGACGCCGTCCAGGAAGATGTCGGCCGAAGGCACGCCGCGAAAGCCCATCAACCTCTCCCGCGCACCGAAGCTCAGACCGTTCGCATCCTTTTCGACCAGCACCGCGCCGATCCCTCTCGCCCCCGGATCATCCGACAACCGGCAATAGACCACATAGGCGTCGGCGTGACTGCCCCCCGAGCACCAGCGTTTCTGACCGTCGATGCGAATGGTATCACCATCGATCGCCGCGCGGGTCTTGAGGTCGGTCAGGGCCGAGCCCGCCTCCGGTTCCGACATGGCGACGGCGACCACCATGTCCCCGGCGCAGACCCGGGGAACGATTCGCCTGACCAGGCTTTCATTGGCGAAATGCTCGACCGCGCGGACCGGGCCGACGGAGCTTTCGAAAATAGGAAAGGCCACGGCCGGCGAGACCTTGGCGAATTCCTCCAGGACGATCAGCGCCTCCAGATTGCCGAGCCCCAGGCCGCCCAGGTCCTCGGCCACGTTGATGCCGAGAAAGCCCATTTCCGCATAACGCTTCAGCATTTCGGCGGGCAAGGCCTTGTCCTCTTCCTCAAGCTCGCGGGCTAGGTCCTTGAGCTCCCCCTGGGCGAAGGCGCGGGCGGCGTCTTGAAGGCAGCGTTGGTCTTCGGTCAATTGAAAGTCCACGGATCGGCTTCCTGTTCGGTAATGCGGTCAAGGCGTCACAGAGCGCTCATCGACGACGTCCGCCCGGCCGGGCCGCCGGGCGCGATCTTGGCACGATGCGGATTTACTGTTAGTTTGTAAATGAAATATCATTTCATTTGTTGAAATTACGGAATCGCCCTTGCCCTCATACCGTCCCGTCGCCGCGCTGTTGCGCGGTCTGGATGTCCTCGCCGCGGTGAACGGCCTGCGCGGACGTGCCACCGTGGGCGAAATCCATCGTCTCACAGCGGTCGACAAGGCGACCATCGTCCGCATGTTGGAAACCTTGATCCATGCCGGCTACGTCCGTCGCCGGGACGACGACGCGGCCTATGAAGTCACCGGCAAGGCCTTGCTGCTCTGCGCCGGATATGAACGCCACAAAGCCGTGGGCCGCCTGGTCGCACCCCTGGTCCGCGCCTTTCGCGACGAAGTCGGCTGGCCATCCGACATCGGCCTTTATGACGGCGATGCCATGATTGTCGCCGAAACCTCGCGCGAGGCCGGGCCGATGTTGGTCAACCGGCACCCCGGCTACCGCGCGCCGCTATTGGCAACCAGCCTGGGTCGCGCCTTCTGGGCCTATTGCCCGGCGGATCTGCGGGCGGAGATCCTGACCACGGCAGCCCAAGACCCGGCCCCCTGGAACGACGTGGCCCGCAACCCGGGGGCGGCCGAGACGCTGTATCAGGAAATCAGGGACAACGGCTTCGCCGCCATGGACCCGGCCTATTCCCGCCAGGAATACGAAAACCGCATTTCGACCCTGGGCGTGCCGGTGCTGGGCACGGGCGGGCATGCGGTGGCGGCGATCAACGTATTGTATCTGAAGACCGCTGTGTCGCCCGAGGCGGCGACCACCGGCCTTCTGCCGACGTTGCGGGCGACGGCGGCAAAGATCGCCCGCGCTTTCGCCGAGCATCCCGGCATCTAGGCGCGACCAGGCCAAAACGGGGGCCGGACCCGGTCACCCTGAGGATGGAAGCCGCTCCGCCCGACCCGAATGTCGGGCACCGGACGCGTCGAAAACGCAGAGAACGCCGACCCGAAAACGAAAGAGCCCCCCCGGTATCCGGGGGAGCTCAGCCGTGCCTTCAGAACGTCTCCTTAGGTTGAGACAAAACCATCTTGAGAGATGGCGTTGCTGGTCACCTCCCCCGAAGGGGAAGCCAGAGTATCAGGCAATATCGTTGACGACATTGCCCAGGTTGGCGGCGGCTGGGCCGTCACCGGTAGGCTGGTCTGCGGAGTTGCCTCCGCGGTCATCACCAGAGGAGTTGCTGTCCTGAGACGGCTGAGTGGCCGCCGAAGGAGAGGTCGATTCTTCGAGTGATTGCCGTTCTGCAGAACGGAAACCACTCTCGACAGCATCCTCGACCTCGTCTTGAGTCTGCTGAAGCGAGTTCTCGGTGCTCTGAGAAACCTGCTTCGCAAGCGTCAAGGGAAATGACGCAAGAGTTGAAGCTTGATCTATCATAGCGTTTCTCCGCTCTGGAGTTGACGTTCTGTCAGCACCTTACGTTATGCCATAATCACGCAATAAAGAAAATACCCGTTGTGCGGCGCGGTGCGAAAATCCCGTTAACCATTCCATGCCAAGCCAAGCCTGGGCGTGTTCACATACCGCATCCCAACAGGCCGGAAAAGATTAACGGCCGCGCCGGTTCAGCCCCCCGCCTCGGCCTGGAATCCGAGAACCCGGGCCGCGAAATCCGGATACGTGCCGGCCACTTCCCGGCCGATCCGTGCGCGCAGGATGTCCAGATGGGCGGGGTCGGGTTCAGGCGTGACGGCGACCTCATCGGCCAGGTCGAAATCGAACCCGGTGTTGTCGCGCACCTCTTCGACGCCATGCCCCGGATGAACGCTGTCCAGGCGGAACCGTCCCCGCGCGCGGTCGAACGACATGATGCAAAGGCCGGTAACCAGCGCCCTGGGTCCGCCCGGGCGGCGCACGTCGTCGGGGCTGGTCCCCGGGGCGCTGATGAAATCCACCTGATCGACGAACACGCGGCGGCTATGCTCGGGGCGAAACAGAATGACGTTGGGCACGGTGAAATACATATAGGCCGACCCGAAGGAGCCCGGGAAGCGCCGATCAAGCGACGGGTACTCCCCCGTGCCCACCAGATTCAGGTTCGCACTGCCGTCGATCTGCACCCCGCCCAGAAAAAACACGTCAACCCGCCCCTGCCCGGCGCAGTCGAACAATTCGCGGCCGCCATCCGTGAACGGATTGTTGGTCGTCCCATGGATCATCGAGACGGTGAAGGCGCCGCCGGTCAATTCCCGCTGCAACAGGGCCGCCGACCCGGGGATCGGCGAGGCCGCGCCGATGGCACCGTTGCCGCGCGCGGGCAGCAGCCGCCGCACGGCGCAGATCAGGAACTCTTCTTCGGAATAGGCGTCGGACATTCAGGATGCCGCCTCGGCGTTGCCTTGCAGGATTTCGCGCTTCAGGTAGGCATCGAAACCGTCCTGGCTGCTGGCCTCGGCCGCGTAGGCCCGAATGTGGTCCATGTCGATGCCGTAATCCGGACCCAGACCCAGGGGCTTGGCACCACCCGGCACCACCGCCAGGCCGCCGAAATACAACGCCGGGATCGTCCCCGCCGCCATCACCGGATCCTCGGTCAGGTTCGCGTCTTGCACCCGCTCGACCGTCGCCAAGGTCGCATGCGCCGCATGGGCAATGGTGAACAGTTCATGCCGCTTGCCGACCCAGACATTGCCGAACCGGTCGGCCAGGGGCGCGTGGATGATCGCGACGTCGGGTTTGATCGCCGGCAGCAACAGGATTTTGCCGTTGCCCTGGCCCAGGGGATCGTCGACCACCTGCCAATCGTTCCGATACTTGACGATGTCCGAGCCGATGATGCCGCCCAAGGGCATGAACGGCACGCCCTTTTCTGACGCCTGCAGGGCCGAATGGATTGCCGGGCAGGTGCTGTCGCGCATGGTCAGGCTGCCGTCCTGCACGGCAGCGGTGAACCGGGGGGCCAGGCCGGCTTCGCCGAGCGACACGGCGGCGGCCTCCATCACCCGGACGCAGCCGGCGCCGATCAACAAATCCGCCGCCATTCCGGAGATCGGCACGGCAAGGACGTGCAGGTCCCGCACGCCGCGCCGCACCAGGGCGCGAATCAGTTCCATGGGCACGTAGGAATAATCCGGCGGAATGGCCAACAGGGCGCCGTCGGGCACCTGTTCAGCGAGTTCGGCAACGTTTGCGAGTTGCTTCATACAAAAAACCTTCAAGCGCGGAGGGATCAGAAAACTCCCATGGAATTGACGTCCCGTCAAACCGTCCGTGTTCGGGGACGTACCAGAAGCCGGTTCCGAACCCACCATGGCCCATCCTAAAGATTGAATAATAGCACCTAAAAGTTGTTAAATGAGAGGCAGGCAAGACCAACGACTTTCGTTGCGCTCGTCTGGGGAACGATGCAATGGAAATGTTTGAAGTCATTTTGGAGTTTGCCAAACAGGGCAAAGACATCGGTGTCGGAATCTTGATGGCGCTGCTGGCGCTGTTTACCCTTCGCTCATTCAACGCCGCATCCGAACTGGAGAAAGAGCAGGCAAGGGAATCAAGTGTAGCAGACGCCGGCGGCACCGTCTTGGACGCGGCGCAGCTCGCTGCGCGCAAACGCCGCAGATGGCGCGCTTGGTCCAAAGTTTACGGCATGTTCGCTGGTTTGGCCGTTGTTGTGGGTGGCCATCTCTACATGACGGCGCATTACGATTGGTATAGCGGGGGCCCGCCAAAAACCCCGGCGTCAGATGAGATATTGCTTCGAGGATCTATCCAAATCGAACGCACAGATCTTAAGCTTGGGCTTAGACCTGGGAAAATATATACCGACGAAGACATAGACAAAGATTCAGATAAAAACCTAATCGATTTTTTGCTTTTCACCAGTTCATACGACAATGACCAAGTTCAAATTCCTTTTAACATTTATACAAAAGGTAATTTCATTATCGATCAAGGTATTGACGAAGAATATTTCGTGGACGTTAACTTTTTCGAGAATGGGAAGCTCACGGCAGCTCATATCCCGGGAAAAGAGATTGGTGATCACGGCATTCTCAGGATCACAACGCGAAGCGGCTTCAAGATACTAAAACCTGATAACGTTGACGGGGGGAGCGGGATACCCCGACAAGTGGAATCTCTGCGCGGAGGCCCGCGAAACGGATATTCGAAACCGTGGTTCTTCACTGCGGCTTTTGCGGAAACGCCGCCCGATCTGAATAAAATCGCAGAATTTGTCCGTAAGCAATTCAGGTCCGGCGACCGACGTCTCATCACTCAAGTTAGTGAGGATTTGGTATCTCTAGGCCAAAATGGCATCACCGTGCTGGAAAACCTGTTGGTTGACCCGGGCGGATCTGTTCCGCAAACCATCTACTCCGTCTTTGCGCTCAATAAATTTCTTCCTGAAGTCAGCAGAACAATCAGCGATGCCGCCAAGAGAAAAGTATTCAGCCTGACGACCCACAATAAACGCAGCGTTCGCGAACTCGCCCTCAGGTATGTCAGAGATCACTCGACCGAGGAAAATCTGGATACCTTAAAGAAAATGCTGGCCGCAACGCCTGAGACGCAGAGCAAACGCGGGATATCCATCGCCATGTCCGAGGCGGCCTACTTGCTCGGCATTCGCTACAAGGAGAAAATTTGGGGCGACCAAATCGGTGAACCCGACAACGAAAAAAAAGAGATCGCCCAAAAGAACTATCGAAAGGCGGTCGAAAAATTCGAGTTCGCTTACAGTCTGAAAGATGAGACCGACTCGCCTGATCTCCTGCTGTCGCCTAAAGCGTTGTACGGCTGGGCTCTGACAGAAAACATGATGGCGCGCAAAGGGCACGTAGACCGCCAGGCGGGCATAGAAAAAGCCAAAGCTAAACTTCGGGAACTGATATCCGCCGCTGAAAATCAGAAGGCGTACCCGTTTCCGGACCACGTCGTGAAGGCGAAGGCATTTATCGAGACCGGCGAGTTTCCAGGGGCCAAGCCGACGGACGAGCCGAACATTGTTTATTACGAAAAACCGCTCGACAAGAAACGCGTGGTCAACGCCCTGACCGATGCGAATCTCAAAGTGATCGTGAGGCCGGGGACCAGAAACACGTTGGCGTCGAACGCGATTTGGTGGGGCAGTGCCGTCAAACGCGAAAAGGTCATCGAAGTTGGTAAGATCCTCATCGACGCCGGAATCAAACTTAGATCGATCAAACCGTTCAATGACCCCGACAAGAAAATCAATTGGATTGAAATCGGCGCCTTTGCTGAATACGAGAAAGAAACGCTGATAACGAAAGAGAAACTTTCAGGCCTTTCGCTTGAGGGAATTCCGCGACGGAATTAATTCCCGCGCGGCTCAACTCTCGGCCTGCGGTTCGACCTCGACCGGCAGGCCCGCCTTTTTCCAGGCCTTCAGCCCGCCCTTCAGGATCGCCACCTTGGTCATGCCGTTCTTGCGCAGGATACGCGCGGCGCGGCTCGACAACTGATCGTTCTTGCAGACCACCAAAACCGGCTGATCGGCGTATTCCTTCAATTCTTCCCTGATCTGCTTGACCCGCCCCATGAGCTCGATCAGCGAAACATTGAGCGCGCCTTCGAGATGCCCGTCCTTGCCGCCGAATTGGTGTTCATGTCGGACGTCCAGGATCAGCGCGTCGGGCGTATCCGCCAGGTTCTGCCTGGCTTCCTCGGGCGTCACGAAGGGCACGCCGGCAAGCCAGCGGGGAATCTGCCGCCCGATGATGATCGAGACGATGACGATCAAGATGACCAGGACCGTGTCCTGGTTCCATTGGAATGACGAACTGTCCATGGTCGAACATGTAGGCGATCAGGCGCGCCTATTCAATCACCGCGTCTTCGGGACCCAGGTCGGCCGGCAGACCCACGGCCCCGCGCCGATCGACGCCCGACAGGTTGGCGCCGCGCAAGTCCGCGCCGGTCAGGTCGGCATCCATCAAACTGGCGCCGCGCAAATCCGCGTCACGCAGATCCGCGTCACGCAGATCCGCCGCTTCCAAATCCGCGTTGCGCAAGATCGCGCCGTTCAACAATGCGCCCTTGAGGATCGCATGGTCCAGATTCGCCCGCACCTTGCCGCCCTGGGCCTTGGTCGAAATCACGATGTCGCCGATCACCGCGCCGACCAGAGACGCATCCGATAGATTGGCACGGGACAGCTTGGCGCCCCGCAGGTCGGCCCGTGCCAGATTGGCCCGCCGCATGTCGGCGAAGGACAGATCGGCCATCAACAATTCCGACTTGGAGAAATTCACCCCCTGAAGAATGGCGAATGTCAGATCCGCCGCCGCCAGGTTGACCGACGACAGGTCGCGTCCCTGCAGGTCGGTTTTGGCAAACACGGCGCGGGCGCCGGCGGTGCCGTTGCTCTCGACCCAGCGGGCGTGCTCAAGGATCACGTCCTTGAGCTCCATGTCCATGTCCTCGACCCGCTTGGCAAGATGGGCGCCGTCCAGATTGACCTTGGTCAGGTCCATGTTGTCGAACATGGCGCCGACCAGTTCGGCGCCGGACAGATCGGCGTTCTCAAGGATCGTGTTGTTGAAAAACGCGCCGTGGAAGATTGCGCCGGACAGATTGGCGTCGGTGAAATCGGCGCCTTCCAGGTCGCAACCCGTGAGGTTCGACAGCGATAGGTTGGTGCGGATGAACTTGGCGTTCTTGAGGATGCAATCTGTCATGTCGGTCTGCACGATCATGCTGTCCGAGACTTTGGCGCCGGTCATGTCGGCACCGATGATGGTGGCCTTTTCCAGGCCGCCGGTCGCGTCCTCATGGACCACGGGCATCAAATCGCCGCCGCCCTTTTGCGGTTTCAACAGGACGCCGTCGCGCATGTCCGCGTCGACCAAACTGGCGCCGGTCAGGTTCGACCCGGCCAGGCAGGCGCCGCGAATATCGGCCTTGTCCAAATTGGCACGCTGCAGATCGGTGAACCGCATGTCGGCGGAAAACAGCACCGCGCTTTCCAGGTTCGTGTCCGACAGGTCGCAATGACAGAACAGCGTGCCGGCGCATTCGATGCGCGCCAGATTGCGCCCGGACAGGTCCAGATAGCTGAGGTCGAACATGGACAGGGTCGCCCGCTCGCCGCCGGTGCGTCCGAGCGCGAACAAAGCGTGCTTGTCCAGAATCTCGTCCAATTCCTGCTGGGAGATCTTTCTCCACTGATGGCCCGCGAACTCGCGCGAGTCTTGCAGAGACATTACCGGCTCCTGTTCAGCCCCCTTCTGGGACCCAGATCGGGGGTTCGCCCCGATGCAGCGTCATGCAACGGCAACAATCGCATATCGCGGCGATTGCTCCCAATCTAATTTCATGCCTATGTAACGTGCCATGGCGACGAACGATGTGACCGATAACCTTCCGGCCGACGGCGCCAATGCCCCGGTCCACGTGGTCGGCGGCGGCCTCGCCGGCAGCGAGGCCGCCTGGCAACTGGCCCGCGCAGGCGTGCCCGTAGTTCTCCACGAGATGCGCCCGACCCGCGGCACCGATGCGCACCAAACCGGCGACCTGGCGGAATTAGTCTGTTCGAACTCGTTCCGTTCGGACGATCATGAGACCAACGCGGTCGGCCTTTTACACGAGGAGATGCGCCGCCTGGATTCGCTGATCATGCGGGCTGCCGACGCCCATCGCGTGCCGGCGGGCTCGGCGCTCGCCGTCGACCGAGAAGGCTTCGCCCAAGCGGTCACGGCGGCGCTGGACGCCCAACCCCTGATCACCATCGACCGGGCGGAAATTGATGGCCTGCCACCCAATGACTGGTCGAGCGTGATCCTGGCGACGGGCCCCCTCACCTCGCCGGGCCTGGCGCGGGCAATCTGCGACCTGACCGGTCAGGACCAATTGGCCTTCTTCGACGCCATCGCGCCCATCGTCCACAAAGAGTCGATCGATTTCGACAAGGCTTGGTTTCAAAGCCGCTATGACAAGCCGGGCCCAGGCGGCGACGGCAAGGATTACATCAACCTGCCGATGACCCAGGCCCGGTACGACGCCTTCATTCAGGCATTGTTAGACGCCGAAAAGCACGAATTCAAGGAATGGGAAAAGAACACACCCTATTTCGAGGGCTGCCTGCCCATCGAAGTGATGGCCGAACGCGGGCCGAAAACCCTCAGTTTCGGCCCCATGAAGCCCGTTGGCCTGACCAACCCGCACGACCCGGAAACGCGGCTTGCCGCCGTGGTTCAACTGCGCCAGGACAACGCGCTGGGCACGCTCTACAACATGGTCGGTTTCCAGACCAAACTGACCTATGGCGAGCAGAAGCGCGTGTTCCGCACCATTCCCGGCCTGGAAAACGCGGAATTCGCGCGGCTTGGCGGCATTCACCGCAACACCTTCATCAACAGCCCGGCGTTGCTGGACGGAGCCTTGCGCCTGCGGGCCCAACCCAGGCTGCGTTTCGCCGGCCAGATCACCGGCTGCGAAGGGTATGTGGAAAGCGCCGGCGTCGGCCTCATGGCGGGGTGTTTCGCGGCGGCGGAACGCCGGGACCAGGCACCGGACCCACCCCCCCGGACGACGGCCCTGGGCGCGATCCTGAACCACATCACCGGGGGTGCGAAGGCCGAAACGTTCCAGCCGATGAACGCCAACTTCGGCCTTTTCCCACCCTTGGACACGGACGCGCTGCCAAAGAAGCAACGCCCGCGCGGGCGCGACCGCAAGATGCTCCTGGCGAAACGCGCGCTCGCCGATCTCGACGCCTGGATCGCGGGCGATCAAACGGGCGGCAAACCCAGCGAAGCGGCGGAGTGAACGTCTTGTCCGAGGGCAGCAAGGAGCACCCGGGCCGGGAGCTGCTGCGAAAGGACTTCATGCGCCTCAAGGAATGCCGCAACGGACCGATTCTCTACAACATCAACGACAAGTTCCTCGGCCGTTCCTTGGACATTTATGGCGAGTTTTCCGAAGCCGAAGCCCAGTTGTTCCGCCAACTGATCCGGCCCGGGATGGTGGTCGTCGACGTCGGCGCCAACATCGGTTGCCACACCCAGGTCATGGCGCTGGCCGTCGGGGCAACGGGGGTCGTCGTCTCCTTCGAGCCGCAGCGCATCCTGTTTCAGACGCTTTGCGCCAACATCGCCTTGGCAGGCCATGGAAACGTCCGGACCTATCACGCC